>USJP01000056.1 GCA_900555105.1 uncultured Coriobacteriaceae bacterium
GACGAATCCGATACGCTCATCTCTCTGGGCACGCATATCAACTTTGCCGGCATTGCCTTCGACGTGCCTGAGGGCTACACCGACGACGAGGATCCCAGCGACGACGTGCTGAGTGTGACCAATGAGTCGGGCACCGTTTCCATGAGCGTCTACGACATGCGCGAGGTCGGCTTCCCCGCCGACACCGACTGGGCGTCGTTCTTCAGCAGCCTTGCCCAGATTTCCGTCGCGGGCTACGAGGGCTCCACGGTTGAGGAGCTTGGCGCCGACGAGCTTGGCGAGGGCGTGATGATGTACGCCTACGGTCTGGTTGTGCCCGATGGCGACGACACCTATATCATTGTGCAGCTCTATGTGCCTACGGCCGAGGGCGGCTTCACGTTCATGCAGATGGGTTACTCCGCCAACGACGTCACGGACGAAGACACCGACGAGCTGGCCGAGGTCATCGACTCCCTCAAGCTTGCCGAGGATGACGGCCTCGACATCGACGACCTCGGCACTTCTTCCTGCGGCTTTACCTTCGACCTGCCTGAGGGCTTGGTTCCCTATGAGGACGAGGATTACGCCTGGATCGATGAGAACGGCGACATTCTTATCATGACCATGGGTCATGTGGTTGAGGGCGCCGCCGAGCTGACCAGCGAGGATTATGCCGCGCTGTATGAGGCCCTTACGCCCGAAGGCGACTCGCCTGAGTCCAAGGTCACGCTGCTCGACCGCGACGTGGTCGACGGCAAGAACGGCCTCGTGTCGGCATACAGCTCCTATGAGGTTGCAGACCCCGACGAGACTGTGTACGCTGTCGTCATCGTGACCCCGGTTCTCGAGGACGATTCCGTGAGCGTCACGATCGTCTGGTGCTCCGAGCAGGGTGCTGCGAAGTATGGCGAGGCCATTTTTGACATGATGGAGTCGTTCGACAAAGAGTAACGCGATTCAGTTTTGTCTGTCCGAGAGAGGAGATTCGGCCGTGCAGGTCAACGTGCAGCTTGATGAGCAGGGCTATCTGCCCGATACCTATGGCAAGTTCAGTGCTGAAGCCGATCAGGGTGCGGGCATGTGCCTGAGGTCGTTCCCGTTCGAGGTGACCGACGTGCCACAGGGCACACGCACCCTCGCATGGATCTTCATGGACTGGGACTCTATGCCGGTGTGCGGGTTCCCGTGGATGCACTGGTGCGCGTACCAGACGGGAATTGAGGGCGACACGGTCCTGTTCGCCGACGACGTGTCGCGTCTTAGCCAGCCGGGACTGTTCCAGGGATACAACAGCGCCGCCAAGCGCGACCCGGAATTTGGCGTGGGCTACGAGGGGCCCTGCCCGCCCAATGCCGACCACGTCTACACCATGCACGTCGTCGCCCTCGATGTCGAGCTCGACCTGGCTGCGCCGTTCTGGGCAAACGAGCTGGTGCGGGCCTGCCGCGGCCATGTGCTCGGCGAGGCCGTGACGCTGCTGCCCAGTAGGTCGTAAGCGGCCGTTGCTCTTCTTATATAACCCGGATGCGAGGGGCCCGACTGCCAGTTGGTGGCCGGGCCCCTCGGCGTTTTGCTGATTGGACGCGTGTTGAATTGACCGTGCCTGATCGGCTTGGGTGATGCGTGGCTAAGGCTTACCCTCTCACTGCATAGCGCCAGTACGTTGTGAGGGTGATAACGGCGCAAACAAGCAGAAAGCCCAGCATGATGAGGTAGCTCGGCACATAGGAGCCGCACAGGTCGGCGAGCGTGCCGGGCACGATGTTGAAGGCGAAGCCGCCAAGCGAGTAGGCCACCTGGAAGTTCTTGATGACGCGTGCGCGGCGCAGCGGCGTGGAAAGCTTGAGCGACCACACGGAGATGCCCACGGTGCCCAACGACAACCCGAAGCCGAAGAGCACGGCCGCCACCCGGGCGATTGCCGGGCCCCCGATGCCCACCAGGCAGCACATGGCGCAACCTGCGATGAAGATGCAGAAGAAGACGACCGAGCCCTTGAAGACGCCGACGATGTCGAATACCTTGCCCGAGATGGCTTTGGACGCGGTGAGGCAGCCGCCTGCGACGGCGATGACGGTGGCGGCTTGCATGCGGTCGATTCCGTTTGAGGTGAGCAGGATGGACAGGTAGTTGAACCCGTCCACCGAAAGCACCCCCAGAAGCGTCATGGCCACCATCATCGCGACGAACGCCCCACGGGGCAGGTCGACGCCGTTCTCGTTTGCCGCCTGCACCGCATGGGGGTGGCCCGGTTTGTGAAAGCTGCCGTTTTCTGGCCGTTCGGGCAAGGAGAAGGGCTCGAGGCCCATGTCTTGCGGGCGATTGCGCAGAAGGACGAAGACCACGGCGCCGATGGCCGCCGCAATCGCCGACTCACAGAGAAACGCTGCAGACAGCGAGCTCGCATGAATGATGCGCGCCGCCACGGGAGAGACGATGAGCGAGGCCATGCCGCTGCCTGCCGAGGCGATTCCCACGGCCGTGCCCACATGGTCGCGAAACCAGCGTCCCACGAGCGTTGTCATGCATACCATGCCGCCCAGGCCGTATCCCGCGCCGGTGAAGACCGCTCCAAGGCAGAAGAGCACTGTGGAGCGCGCCTGCGAGAAGATGCCGAACCCCACGGCGGTGAGCAGCGTGGCCATGAGCACGCCGCGCCTGCAGTCGAGCCGGGTGTAGTAGCGGTTGACGAGCAGCATGCAGACAAGCGAGGTGAGCGTGCGGCATGCCAGCACGACTGAGCCGGCGGTGTTGCCCACCACTTCGACGATGTAGGGCTGGTACACGCCAAACGACGTGCTTGCAAAGCCCATGTTGACGAACAGGAACAGAAAGCAGCAGGCGCAGACGACCTTCTCGTAATGAGCGCGTACGGCTTGGGGCATGCTCATGCAAACACCTTCTGGGGCGCCGGGCCTGCTTGCGTCCGGCCGGGCTGGATCGTGGCTGATGTGCGCGCCGCCGATGCTGTGTCGGTTGCGGCGACGGTCTCGCTCGTCTGATTCCGGGTACCGTATGCGGACGGCAGTCGAGCCAACTGCACGCTATCACGGGGCTTCGCATATCATGTGACGGCACACAATTCGTAACCGGAGGCACACGTGAACGTCACCTATGACCAGCGGCTTCAAGACTACATGCGGGCAAAGGGGTACTGTGCCGTCGTCTTCCAGGAGGTCTCGGCCATTGGCTGCTGTGCCGACTCCTCGGAGCTCTACTCCCGCTTTGCGAAGGCTCCCGAGGCTGAGAAGCTGCGAGCACAGGGTACCTGGCGCATCGTGGAGGCCCCCGTGGGGGAGCTGTTCTTGGCGCGCGGCCTGGAGGTAGACGACGAGGTGTCCCTGGGTCTCAAGAGCTTTTTGGGCGTGAAGGACATCTCCTACAAAGGCATTGCTGCCTGGAAGCTGTAGCCCAGCAAGAAAACCCGTCGACGCATCGGCGGATTTTTATGACACTTCTCTCGCCGGTGCTGCCGGTGGGCTTACTCCAATAGCCAATCGATGAGGTTGACTCCTTGGATGCCGTTGCGGCTTCGGGGAAACTCATCGAGCGAGAGCACGGTTTTGGGGTAATTGTCGGGGATGGCTTCCAAGGCGGAGAACTCACGCTCCTGTGTCTGAGGCGACGCGATGATATGCGTCACTTGGAAGTAAGCCCGCTCCTCTCCCCGGACTGCCACGAAGTCCACTTCCTTGCCGCCGGCTTTGCCAACGCGCACCTCATAGCCGCGGCGCAGCAGCTCCATGCATACGATGTTTTCAAGCACCTGGTCTATAGCGTTCGCATTGGCATAGCCCAGGGCCTGACGAATACCCTGGTCGACCAGGTAGAACTTCTCGTTGAAGCGCAAAGCCTGCTTGCCGATGGAGTCCTCGCGCTTGACGCGATAGATGAGGCAGGCTGCTTCCGCCGCGCGAAGATATCCGTAAACCGTCTCAACCGAAACTTTGCGCCGCTCGGACTTGAGGTACGCCGCGATGTTTGTGGCCGAGAACGTGTGCCCGACCTGTTCGATGACGTAGCCCAGCACCCTGGTGAGCAAATCCGGATCGCGCACGCCGACTCGCTGAACGACATCCTTAAGCAGCACCGTGGAATAGACCCCTTCGACGTACTGCAACGTGGGGGCCTGCTTGAATGCGAGTTCGCTTTGGAAGGGGAAACCGCCTTGAACGAGGAAACGCTTGAATGCCGTGCGCGAGTCTGTGGGTGCAAGTTGGTTAAGTCCGGTCAGGTATTCCTTGAAGGAGAGCGGGTACACCGGAATCTGTACATAGCGTCCGGTGATGAGGGTTGCCAGCTCGCTAGAAAGCAGGTGGGCGTTCGAACCGGTTATGTACAGGTCGACGTCGAAGTCGACCATGAGCGACCTCAGGGTTCTTTCCCAACCTTCGATCTCCTGGACTTCGTCAAGGAAGATGCGCGTCTTTCCTTGAGGGGCAACGCGCTCGGATAGGTAGGAGTAAAGCTGGTCTGCCGTATTGATGCTGGCAAACATGCCCGACTCGAGGTTCATGGTGATGCATGCGGTTTCTGGAACCCCAGACGCCAACAAATTGTCGCGTACTTGCTTGAGAATAGTGGACTTTCCAGAGCGGCGTACGCCGATAAGCACCTTGATGACATTCGTCCCAACGAACGGCTTGATCGCATCGAGATAGGTGGGTCGATCAATCATGCTGTCCCCTGTAATAGATTCCACTTCAGTAAAAGTAACCGCAGTTTTGACAACTAGATTCTATTATACTGGAATCTATAAGACTAAATCGAAAACGTTCCCATCGAAACAGAGAAACCCTTCCAGCCAGAGTTCAGATTCTGACCGCAAGGGTTTCTCGGATGTTTCCCTGGCTTCTTTAGTGGTCTTTCCGGAGATTGTCTCCGCGGCGAATGTAAAAAGGGCCAAAGGCGCGGTTTATGCGCCCTTGGCCCGGGCTTTCGCAGCATTCGGTACGAGGACAGCAGACGTGAGAAAGTCTACTACGCGACGAACGGGGCACCTTTCTGGGCGGCCACACAGGCGGCGGCGTAGGCCGCGACCTCGGCGGTTTGCTCAGGGGTGGGGTTGCGGGTAATCTCGATGGTGTCGCCGGGATGCACGGCGCCGCCCTTGAGCACGCGCACGAACACGCCCTCGTGGGGCATGATGCACTCGCCCATGGAATAGTAGATGGCGCAGTGCGTGTGGCATTCCTTGCCGATCTGGGTGAGCTCGAGCTCGACGCCGCCCGAGGTGGTGAATCGCGTGCCGAGCGGCAGGTGCTTGAGGTCGAAGCCTTCCACGATGAGGTTCTCACCGAAGGCTCCGTCGGACACGTCGGCCCCGCGATCCTTGAAATCCTCGATGGCTTCGAATCCCAGCAGGCTCACCTGACGGTGCCACTTGCCAGCATGCGCGTCGCCCTCGATGCCCCAGTCTTCCTTGAGCTCCACGCTGGCCTGCGGGGTCTTTTGAATCCCCTTGCGGTCGCTGGTGCAAACGGCGTGAATGGTGCCCATATTTTGTTCTCTCCTGTGTTTTCTCTCCCTCAGTTCCCTGCCGGGAGTCGGCTGCGCGCATCTTAGACGATTTTTCTGCCCAAGGAAACAGGGAATGCGGACAGAATCGCTCAATGGCAAAACTCGGTGTAGCCGAATGGGCAAATATGCCCCTTAAACAGCAGTTTCCTGAAGTTTTCCTGAGCCGTAGGGGGTACACTAGCCCCATCTGTGTTTGCCGTGCGGGCTGCACCTTCTATGACTCATTGTCAGCCTGCCTGTACGTGAGCGAGAAAGGTAGGCAAGGAATGAGCGAAGAGAATTCCTGGCTTGGACGCAGGGTTGTCACGGCCGGCGCGACCCTGCTTGCGGTCGGCACCCTGGCATGGGCCGCCCCCGCTTTGGCAAGCTCCGGTGGCGACCCGCAAGCCACGGTTGTAGACGATGCATCCACCATCAATTGGGTGACTCCCGACGATGCCGGCGGCCCTCCTCCGCTTCCCGACGACATGGGTGAGAACCCCCGCCCCGGCATGGATCCCGTGGGCGCCCCCGAAAAGAGGCATGGCGCTGCGGAGGGTGAGGTGCTGGCGCCGCCCGTCAAGGTCGATCCCGAATGCGCTCCCGCCGATGACTGCGTGACGCTGTGGGTCTGGGCCGCCTCCATGATGGTCGATCCCGACATCACGATTCGCCAGATGAACGCCTGGCGTGCCCAGGTGGCCGAGAAGGGCGTTTGCAACGCCGAAGGCGAGCCCATCGAGGGGGCACCGCTCGTGTGGAGCGACTCTCTTGCCTTTGCGGCCCAGGAGCTGGCTGTCGAGCTTGCCCTGGGTGCCGACCCCGCGACGCTTGAGCGGCTGGACGGCTCGGGCAGCGTCATCAACGGCGAAGGCAACACGTTCTTCCCCAACACCCACATCACGGGTGTCAACATTTCCAACCTCACGAGCATACAGGGCACGCTTGACGCCTGGTATGTGCAGTCAGAGGCATACTGGTATGGTCCCCAGAGCACGGTGTACTACACCACGGGCGACTATGCCAACGCCGTGTCCAACGAGGCCAAGGCCGTGGGCATGGCGTCTGTCATGCTTTCCAACCAAGAAGTCTATACGGTCTGTCTCTTTGGCGACGCGGCTCCCGAGGAAGTGGATGGCACCACGTATGCCCCCACGACGGGCGGCGCCATCTACCAGGGCGTGAACGTGCAGAAAGACAAACTCATTTTCGAGCTCGTCGCCCCTGAGACCCTGACGGTCGGTGAGCCGGTTGAGCTGGGCATCAACGCCTCCACGACGCTCACGGGAAATGCCGTGGGCCGTGCCGCAGGCGTCGCCATCGACCCGACCGAGCTGTTTGAGCAGGCAACGGTGCAGGTCGTCCAAGACGGCAAGGTTGTCGGTGAAATTGCGGGTGGCAAGCTTCGGGCCCTGGGCGGATTTGTGTCCGGGCCTGCGACGCTGCAGGTTGTTATGGCCGACGAGGTCGTAGCCAGTGCCGAGGTCGAGGTCGTCGCCGTGCCCACGGCCCTGGGCGAGAGCGCCACCATTATCTCGATGGTTCCCAGCGGCGATACGCTCGAGCTTCCTCAGACGATGAGCGTCCTGTGGACGGGCGGTGCGACAACCGACGAGCCGGTGACGTGGGAGGCCTTGACCGACGAGCAGCTTGCCATGCTGAAGAGCCGCGAGGGCGGTTCGTTCGAGGTCGCGGGTACCGTGGAGACCCTGGGCGAGGACGTTACGGTGAAGGTGACCGTCCTGCCTGCCGTGCCTGTGTATGCCGACATGCCCCCCGCCCAGGAAATCTGGGTGGGCGGCACTCCCGCGCTTCCTGAAACCCTAACCGTCACCTGGTCCAATGGCGACGTGAGCGATGAGCCTGTGACCTGGGACGATCTTGACACCACCATTGCCGGGACGCTTACGGCCACAGGTACGATCGAAGGTCTTTCCAGCCCTGTGACGGCGCAAGTGACGGTCAAGCCGCTCGAGGTCGCAAACGTCGAGGGGCAGGATGTGGAGCTCGATATCACGAGCGGCGAGATGAATGCCGACACCCTTTTTGCGGCATTGCCGGCCACTGCCTCGGTAAGCTGGTCTGATGGCAGCGTGACCGAGGAGCCCATTGCATGGAGCGCGCTTCCCGGCGAGCAGGAGGCCGCGCTTTCCAGCCGCGGGGGCGCTGCGTTTACGTTGAGTGGCGTGGTTGGCGAAACGGGCGTTGCGGCCAGTGCGAAGATCAAGGTTGAAGCGGCGACAATGGTGTCTGCCGAAGCGGTGCCCGCCCAGGAGGTCTGGGTGGGCGGCGCCCCCGAGCTGCCCGGGACCGTGGCCGTCACCTGGTCCAACGGCGACGTGACCGACGAGCCCG
>USJP01000057.1 GCA_900555105.1 uncultured Coriobacteriaceae bacterium
CGCGCGCGCTCAATTGGGTGCAACAATCGCGTCAAAACTTATTATAGCACGCTCTTGACACAATTGCCAGCCCAAATTGTTAATTTTTATCGGTTTTGCTGTTCAATTGATGCGATATGGGCAGAATCGCAGCCCGTCGGCACTCACCAGCTTGTAGCGGATGCCGTCCACTTCGCCCTGCACCGCATAGCGGATAGCGTTGCCGTGCAGATGGCCGTAGTAGCAGGTGCGGATGCCGTATTCCTTCAGCGTGGCCACGATCTCCGGGGCGCTGGTGCCGGTGTACACCGGCGGATAATGCAGGAACACCAGCTTTTCCAGCCCCGGCTCGGCAGCGTCCAGGCTCATGCGCAGGCGGCCGATCTCGCGGTTCATCACCTTTTCGTCGTGCGGCTCCCCCACATCGAACAGCCAGCCCCGGGTACCGCAGATGGCATAACCCTCCACGGAGTAGGAGTTGTTGTGCAGGATGTGTAGCGTATCAAACCCTTCTGCCTTGAGATAGGCGTTCATCTTGTTGGCCGTGGACCACCAGTAATCATGGTTGCCCTTCATAATGATCTTCTGCCCCGGCAGGCTCTGCAGGAAGCGGCCGCACTGGCTGATGGCCTGCTCGTGCGAGTAGATCTCCTTGATGTCCGAGAGCTTCGTGCCGGGCTTGGCCAGCAGGCAGTGGTCGATCTTCAGGCGCACACTGCGCACGATGCGGAAGTTGTGCTGCATCATCAGGTCGTACACGGCGTTGACGGTGCCGGCCGAGGAGTTCTCGATGGGCAGCACGCCGTACTCGCACGTGCCCGACTCAACGGCCTGGAACACGCCCTCGAAATTGCGATAGAACGTGATGTTGGGACGCTTGAATATCTTCTCGGCGGCAAGCTGGGAGTATGCGCCGTCGACGCCCTGGCATGCCACGCTCGCAAACTGCGGGAAAAGCTTAGGCGTCGTCTCAAGAGCCTGCTCGATACGCTCACGCAGCGGACTCGTGGGACGCATGCGATGTTCCTGATAAGCGCTCGACACCTCCATGAGCAGGGAGAACAGCACCGTGGCGTAGCTTTTGAACTCAGGTGAGGCCTGGTCGGCAATAGCGGAGAGAATCTGACGCTCACGACGCGGGTCGGTGACGCGCAGGCCCAGCGAGCGCTTGACGTCGCCGATGCGCGAGGCAATGTCCATGCGGTGCTCAAATGCCTCGAGAATCTGCTTGTTGCAGGCGTCCATCTCAAGGCGCAGAGCGTTGATGTCAGGCTGGTCGATGGTATTCGTTGGCAACGTTGAATCCAATCAAACGAAGATGGTGAGAGGCATGATACGGCTAGCCGAAGAGAGTGCGAGTGCGCTCAAGGACCCGGGGGTCTACGGCCGAGTCGTTCACGGGCCCAAGGACACCGTCCGAGGCAAGGCAGTCGATGACCGCCAATGCCATAGCCGCCTCGACGACAGGCACGGCGCGCACGACAACGCACGGGTCGTGACGGCCGGGAACGCTCAGGCGGGTCTCGCAACCATCCACGATGTCGATCGTGGACTGCTCTTCGGCAATAGAGGGCGTAGGCTTGAAGGCTGCGCGCACGATGACAGGCATGCCCGTGGAGATACCGCCCAGGATGCCGCCGGCGTTGTTCGTGCGACACGTGGCATGGCCCGCCTCGTCAAGCACGATGGGATCGTTGTTCTGAGAGCCGTACATGTCAGCGACGGCGAAGCCCGCTCCGAACTCGACACCCTTCACAGCGGGAATGCCAAAGAGCAGTTTGGCAACCACGTTCTCGATGCCGTCAAACATGGGGGCTCCCACGCCTGCCGGGAGGCCGACGCAGGCGCATTCGATAACGCCGCCCACCGAGTCTTGCGCTGCCCGGGCACCGCCGATGGCGGCCTGCATGGCAAGACCCGCCTCGTCATCGAGCACGGGAAAACCCTTGCCCACAAGGGCGGCGAACTGGTCGAAACCGCAGCAGACGGGATCGAAAGGCACGTCTTGGATACCGGCGATAGAGCGAATATGGGCAGCGACGCGAATGCCTCGTCGAGCGAGAATCTGCAGGGCGACACCGCCGGCCGCGCACAGGCAAGCCGTGAGGCGCCCAGAAAAGTGGCCGCCACCCGCCACGTCCTGCTGTCCGTGCCAGCGAGCCTGGGCCGTAAGGTCGGCGTGGCCCGGCCGGGGGTTGCGCGCAATTTGGGCATAGTCAGACGAGCGTGTGTTGGTGTTCTCGATGACCATGGCAAGCGGCGCCCCGCATGTACGCCCCTCAGGGTTAAGGCCGCTCAGCACAGAAGGTGCGTCGGCTTCCTTGCGCGGGGTCGACCAAGAGTTCTTGCCAGGGGCGCGCCGCGCCATGAAAGATGCGAGTTCTTCGAGGTCAACAGCTTCTCCCGCGGGCAGACCGTCAACGACAACGCCGATGGCCGTCGAATGCGATTGCCCAAAAATCTGAACCTTGACGCTTGATCCAAAAGACGAGGACATGCCTAATCCTCCCTCCCCTCAACGCTGACCTGCCCACCCAGACGGGCAAAGTCGGCGAAGAAGCCAGGGTAGGACTTGTTCACAGCCTGAGCCTCTTCCACGCACACCGAGCCCGACGCCTGCACGCTCGCCACAGCCGCCGACATGGCAAGGCGATGGTCATTGTGCGACCGCACGCGTCCGGAGTGGAAGGCATGCGAGCCAAAGCCGCCGCGGCCGTGGATAACTAGGCCGTCGGGGAACTCCTCGAGGTCGATGCCAAGGCGCTCAAGCATCTCGGAAGTGGTCTGAAGCCTGTCGGATTCCTTGATGCGCAGGCGCGCAGCACCCGTGATGCGCGTGGTGCCCGTCGCGCAGGCAGCCACAACAGACACGACAGGAACAAGGTCGGGGACGTCTGACGCATCAAGCTCGATTGCCTGCAAGGCGCAGGCGCCGGGGCGCACGGTGGCGACACCGGCGGAGCTGTCGCGTTCGACCTCGGCACCGAAGCGCTCGAGGATGTCGACAATCGCCTTGTCGCCCTGGGCAGAATCAAAGTCGAGCCCTGAAACGCTCACGCCCGTACCGCCCAAGGCCCCCGCGCACAACCAGAATGCAGCGTTGGACCAGTCACCCTCAACCTTAAGGCGAGATTGACTGTGATAGGTTTGGCCTGCAGGAACAGCAAACTCGGTAATATGCGACATACAGCCATCAATATCAAGTTCATAGTGATACTCTTGAACCTCGACACCAAATACCGCCAGCGTACGGAGGGTAATGTCGATATACGGACGGGATTCGACCGTGCCATACAGGCGCACAGAGCCCCCCTCCTCAAGCAGCGGCAATGCCATCAGCAGGCCAGTCACAAACTGCGACGAGACGTTGCCGGCGATGAGGAAAGTTCCACCCTTAAGCTGACCTTGAACTTCAAGGGGCCACGTGCCCACGGGAGAGATTCGCACGCCGTGCGCCTCAAGCTCCTCGCGAAGGGGCGACAGGGGCCGCTCGGGCAGGCGGCCTTGGCCGTCGATGCGCGCATGAACCCCCAGGGCACACGCCACCGGAAGCATGAAACGCAAGGTACTTCCCGACTCGCAGCAATCGAGCACGCGGACGTCCCCGGCAATAGCAGCTCGATCGATCGGGTCAACATGGAGGACTTCGCCCCGACGTACGATATGAGCGCCGAGAGCTTCAAGGCAGGCTTGCGTCGCCTCGATGTCCTTGCTCGTCGTGGAGCACACGATGTCGCACGGCCCATCGGCCAGGGCGGCGCAGATGAGCATGCGGTGTGCAGCGCTCTTGGAAGCGATGGCCGCAACCTGGCCGGCCAAAACACCGGGACCCACCGTTGCCGTAAGCTCGTGGCCGCCTCCGACCACCTGCGCCTTGGTTGTTCCCTCGGCACAGCGCGTGTCGCGCCTGGCGCAACCCAGCTCCATGAGCTCGGAGAATTCCTCCATGCTCACGCGGCGCACCTCGCAAGAGCCAATGCCGCGCACAGCGACAATGTCAATGTGGTCGCCCGTGCGCTTCTTGTCGCGATATGCCGCCTGTGCAATCTCGCACGCAGGCCGCGTTGTGCCGCTCGGCAGTCCATGAACCGCCAGCATTTCTTCGATTTGAACGGCATCTTCTGGTGTGCAGAGGCCTTTGGCCGCGCACGCTCGAGCCATGATGGCAAGGCCTGCAGCCACGGCATGGCCATGCGTGACCGTAAAGTCACTCAGCAACTCGATGGAAAGGGCTGCAGTATGGCCCAGGTTGAGCAGCTTGCGCTGCCCCGCCTCACGCTCGTCGGCCTGCACCACGTCGCGCTTGATGGACACGCAGCGTTCCACAATACAACGTTCCTGGCCCGCAAAGGGGCTCTTCAGCCACTCAAAGAGCTCGGGGTCACACATGACGCCGTATTTCACGACCTCGCCCATGCCGTCGCTCACAAACTCGCTCGGCAGGGTCTTGAGACAGCCCAAATCGCAGACGACAAGACCGGGCTGGTAGAATGCGCCGACGAGGTTCTTTCCCTCGGGCAGGTCAACGGCGGTCTTTCCACCCACGCTGGAGTCAACCATGGCAAGCAGCGAGGTGGCCACCTGGACGAGGTTGCAGCCGCGCATATAGCTGGCCGCAGTGAAGCCCGCAAGGTCGCCGACAACGCCGCCGCCCAGAGCGACGACGGTGCTGCGGCGAGAGAGCCCCAGTGCGGCGCAACGGCGCACCAGGCGCGAGAAACTCTCGAGCGACTTGGTCTTCTCCCCTGCCGGCAGAACCTCAAGGTGCACGTCGAAACCGGCTGTGCCCAGAGATACGCTCACGCGCTCGGCATAGAGCGGGGCGACGTTGGAATCGCTTACAAGCAGCACTTGCTTGTCGGCCGAGGGCAGCGCATCGCGCACAAGGCTTCCGAGCCTGTCGAGCAGCCCCTCGCCTATCAGCACGTCGTAGCTACCCGAAGCGCTCACATGCACCGCGCCGTATGTCGCAGGCTGCAACGTCATTGCGCACTCCTTTCGTTCTTACCGCGACGCTCGGCGTTTTCCTTGGCACGACGACCGTCGGCAAGCAGACGGCGCATCGTGTCGGCATCACGCGCGGCAAGCGCATCGCGGTATTCTCCAAGGCTCGCAATAATCGTGTCGAGCTCAAAAAGCAGGTTGTCGGCATCGTCGAAGAACAGCTCCGTCCACATGTTCTCATTGAGCCATGCGACACGCGTGAGGTCCTTATAGCTGCCGGCGGAAAAGCCCTTGTGACCCTGCGCCGTGGGGCTTTTGATAAAGGCGTTGCTCACCACATGCGCCAACTGAGAAGTGAAGGCGATGCGCTTGTCATGCTCCTCAGGGGTGCTTACGCAGATGCTGCCGAAGCCGGCCGGCGCGAGCAGGTCCTTGATCCGCTCGAATAGGGCCATGTCGTCGACACGAGGAGGGCAGATGACCATGGGGGCGTTGTGGAAAAGATTCTCGCGCGTGTACTTGTAGCCCGAGTACTGGGTGCCCGCCATGGGGTGGCCGCCCACGAACGTGAAGCCGTGTTCAGCGGCAATGGGCATGCAGCCCGCACAGACCTCGCGCTTCACACCTGCGGTATCAATGACCAGGCAGTCCCTGCGCACGCGCTCGGCGTTCTCTTTGAGCCAGGCAATACAGCCAGCAGGATAGAGGGCCAGCAGAATGAGGTCGCACTCCCCCACGTTGCCGGGCCCCAGCGTGGCCTGAATCGTTTCGTCGATGCTTGCCACAGCCATGGTGTCGGCATCGATGTCGAAGGCAAGCACGCGCCATCCCGCGGCATGATAGGCCTTAGCGAACGAGCCGCCGATAAGCCCCAAGCCTACGATGCCAACGGTATGGACCTCTTGGGTGTCTTCCATGCAGGCCTCCTTGGACTAGTCGGTCGCGACGACGTCGCGGATGGCGCGGACCTTGGGCATAAGCGAGGCGAACTGCTCAGGCAAAAGGGCCTGCGCACCGTCGGACCATGCAACCTGGGGGTTGTTGTGCACCTCGATCTCAAGGCCGTCGGCACCACATGCCGTGGCCGCCAGCGACATCGGCCCCACATAGCGCGCGTATCCCGTGGAATGGCTCGGGTCGGCGACGACGGGCAGGTGGCTCAGGTAATGCAGCACCGGCACGGCGTTGAGGTCGAAGGTGTTGCGCGTGCGCGTCTCATACGTGCGGATGCCGCGCTCGCACAGGATGACGTTGGGGTTGCCCTCGCTCATGATGTACTCGGCGCTCATGAGCAGCTCGTCAATGGTGCCAGCCAGGCCGCGCTTGAGAAGCACGGGCTTGCCGACACGGCCGACCTCCTTGAGCAGGTTGAAGTTCTGGGTGTTGCGGGCACCGATCTGCCACAAGTCGATGTCGTACTTGAGGAAGAGCGGCACTTGGCGCACGTCCATGATCTCGGTAACGATGGGCATCCCAAGCTCGGCGCGCGCCTGACAGAGCAGGTCAAGGCCCGCCTCGCCCATGCCCTGGTTGGCATAGGGGCTCGTACGAGGCTTGAACGCGCCTCCTCGCAGGACCGTGGCACCGGCTGCCTTCACTGCGCGGGCGATCTCAAAAAGGTTCTGCCCCTCAACCGAACACGGGCCCGCCATGACCTGAAACTCGCCGGCACCAATGGCCACACCGGGGGCAATCTCGACCTTCGTGTCCATGGGGTGGAACTTGCGGTTGGCGGCCTTGAACGGCTCGGTCACACGCGTGACCGACTCGATGATCCCCATGGACTCGAGCAGCGACACGTCAACGCGCGAGGTGTCGCCGATGAGACCGACGATGGTGGCCTCCGAGCCCTTGGAGATGTTGACTTCGAGTCCTTTGCCCTCGAGCCAGCTCACCAGATTCTCAAGCTGGTGCTCAGTGGTTCCCGGTTTGATGACGGCGATCATGTGAAAACCCTTCCCGTTCCTCGAGAGCAGTTGTCGGAAGACACCTGTGGCCGCGTGTGGGGTCGCAGTGTACAGCGCGTACACCCGGCCCCACAGAACACGGCCACAGCGTTTTCAAAGATTAAATAATGAGCATGGCGTCGCCGAAGGAAAGCATGCGGTACTTGCTCTCAATGGCATGGCCATAGGCCTCCATGATGCGTTCGCGGCCGGCAAAGGCGCTCACGAGCATCATGAGGGTCGAACGGGGCACATGGAAGTTCGTGACCATGGCATCCACCACGTGGAACTGGCTTCCCGGCATGAGGAACAACGATGTCGTGGCGTTCTCCCGCGCAACGACGTCGCCCTTCTCGGGAATGTCGAAGAAGCGCGCGGCGCAACCGGCATAGGGCTCCTCGGCGCTCCAGGAGCTCTCAAGCGAACGGACCGACGTCGTGCCCACAGCGATGACGCGCTTGCCGGCGGCCTTGGTGGCATGGATCTGGTCGATCACCGACTGAGGCACGTGGTAGCGCTCGGTGTGCATCTCGTGCTCGGTGGGGTCGTCCTCCTCCACGATGCGGAAGGTGTCGATGCCGACCTCAAGCTCGACGGTTGCCCAGCCCACGCCCTTCTCGCGGCACTTCTCGATGAGCGTAGGCGTAAAGTGCAGGCCCGCGGTAGGCGCCGCGGCGGAGTGCTCCTCCTGCATGGCGTACACCGTCTGGTACTTTTCAGAATCGCCCTCGTACTGGGTGATGTAGGGAGGCAGCGGCACGTGGCCGGCCTTGTGCATGGCCTCGTCAAGCGTGAGGCCCTCAGCCGCCTCGAAGCTCACAAGACGAAGTCCGCGCTGCGGCAAAATCTCGCCCACATGCGCGGTGAGAATCACGGGGGCCGTCATGGGAGCAAGG
>USJP01000058.1 GCA_900555105.1 uncultured Coriobacteriaceae bacterium
TCGCTTCCCCGACAAGATTCCGCATCGGGCTTACTGATAGATCTGGTTGATCTCGTGCTTCGCCATCTTCTTCATGTTGGCGCTGCAACGGACTCGCCAGTCGATGCGGCCCTGCTCACGCTGGTACTCGGTGACTTCGTGAGAGAACTCGCGCGGAGCGCGCACGTCGATGTTCATGACATGCGTTGCGCACTGTCCCCCGAAATCATCGGCAAATTGCTGAGTCATGTTCTCCTCCTTCCCCCTCTCGTCTTTCCTCCGCTTGGGCTAGCGATAGGCGTGAATGCCGCCTTCCCCCGGCGGAGAAAGCCTTGTATGATCTACGCCTCGTTGATGGCGACGATCATCTGCTTGGGCGAGTCGACCTTGGCGGCCAGCTCCTCAATCGGGCCCCAGTCGAGGCACTGTGCCTGGCAGTGCTGAACGCACGTGGGTTTCTTGCCCTTGCCGCAGCGCTCTTCGCACAGGTCGCACCACTGCGTGAACTGGGGGATGAAATCGTATTGGAACACCTTGTTGGCCTCGTCGATATGCAAGGGACCCAGCTTGGTGATCTTGATGCCGAATTCCTTCTCGCTATAGCCGTGCTCCTGCTGGCAGGCGAGAACGCACGCCTCGCAACCGGTGCAGTAATCCACGTCGACGAGGATTCCCTGAATTGCCATTGTTAAACTCCTCTCGCGCGGCCTGTTAGTCTTCGGCCTTGTAGATCTTGCACATCATGGCCTTGTAGTTCGAACCGAAGCCCGACACGCCGGCGTCGAAGGGAACGAGGTTATTGATCTGCGACTCGAAAACGCCGAACAGACCCTTCTTCTCGTCCTCGATGTTCTCCTCTGCCTCGTCCTTGCGCTCGGGGAACCACCAGCCGTGCTCGCACTGCATGACGCGCGGATCGTAGCCGTCGTCGAAGGTGGCCTTGTACTTGCACTTGCCGTGCTTGTTCTCGAGCCACATCCAGTCGCCCTCTTCGATGCCGTGCTTCTTCGCCGTCTCCGGGTGGATATGGCACAGCGGATCGGGATGCAGGGCGCGCAGCTTCTCGATCTGGCGCTGCTCGGAGTGGAAGAAGTGAGGCACGCGCATGCCGGAGGTCACGATGTAGGGGTACTCTTCGACATCCTCAGGCGCCGAATAGGGGCTCTCAACGGGCTCTACGTAGCTCGGCAGCGGATCGAGGCCAGACCACGAGGTGTGATGGAAAACCATCGAGTAGATTTCGGCGCGGCCGGTCTCGGTGCGGAAGCCTACCTGGCCGTCGGGGCGAAGGTCGCCCGTCTCGTACTTGCGGTACTTGAACTCGGGGTACTTCCAGGTGGCGTCGCGAAGCTCTTCCCAGGTGAAACCGCCGTCTTCAAGGGCGTAGTCCCACATTTCCTGAACGTTGTCCCAAGGCCACGCGATGTCGTCGTTTTCCGGCTTGATCGCATGGGTAAGGCGTTTGCCGAGCTCGAGGAAGATCGTGTTGTCGGGCTTGGAGTCGCCGACGGGCTCGATCGCCTTGTTGATGCAGCTGATGCGATAGGCGTTCAGTCCTCCGAAGCCGTCGCGCTCCTCGTAGGTTGCTGCGGGCAGCACCACGTCGGCGAGTGCCATCATGGTCGGCGTCATGAACAGGTCCTCGACCACGATGAAGTCGATCTGCTTGTACCACTCGAGCTGCTGCTCGGCCTGAGCGCCCATGGTCGCGAGGAAGTTGTTCGTCACGATGTAGGCCGCATGGATGGGAATCTCGCCGCGCTGCCACGCTTCGATGGTGGCGTTGGAGGAGAGGTTCTTGAAGCCCACAGCGAACATAGGGTAGCGCTCGATGCCGATGCGCTTTGCCTGCTCCTCGGGAGTCATGAGCTCATCCCAGCCCCAGGTGCCAACCCAGTTCGGCTGCTCGATGCCCCAGCAAGCGTCAGCCATGACGTTGCCGCCCGGGATGTCGAGGTTGCCGGTGATGCACCACATTGCCGTGATGGCGTGAGCAGCTTGCTGGCCGCCGGTTTGCTGGTCGAGGGCGACGCCCCACTGGATGGCCGCAGGATGGCTCGTCGCGTAGGTGCGGGCCACGCGCACGACGTCTTCCTTGTCGACCCAGGCGCGCTCGCACAGCTCGTCGAGGTCCATGTCGGCGACGCGCTCGCAGACTGCCTCGAGGCCGTAGACCCACTTGTCGCAAAAGTCCTTATCATAGAGCTTCTCGTCGCAGATGACCTTCAACATGGCCATGGCGAGTGCTCCGTCTCCGCCGGGGCGGACGCGCAGCCAGTCCTTGCCGGCGCGAGCCGCGAGCCAGGTGAGCTGCGGGTCGACGACGGCAACCTTCATGCCGCGCTTCATAAGATCCAAGATCCAATGGCCGTAGAAGCCGTCAGCGTTGGAATAGAAGGGCTGATGGCCCCACACGATGCAGTACTCGGGCACCGTGTAGCGGGGGTCGTCGTAGCGCTTGGGCAAGAACTGCGAGCAGTCCATAACGCACGAGCCGCCGAGCATGCACGCCATGGACGCGATGCGGGGCAGGTAGCAGGAGTTGCCGGCGAAGTAGGGGACGCCCTCGTTCGGGGAGCCCATGCACGCGTTCAGGCGCGTGACCTGGTGGATATCGCGACCCGTGCCCTGGCACATGGCAATCTTGTCGGGTCCGTAGGTATCGGCGACTTTCTTGAACTCCTCGACGATGATGTCGTAGGCCTCATCCCAGGAGATTTCGACGAACTTGTTCTTGCCTCGATCTTCCTTCGCACGCTTCATCGGGTGTAAAAGGCGGTCTTTGTGGTAGACGTAGTCGGGGATGCAAAGGCAACGGCTGCAAAGACGGCCCTGGTTATAGGGGTCCTCGGGGTCGCCTTCGACCTTTACGAGCTTGCCGTCCTTTACGTAGGACAAAATGCCGCAGACGTTGTGGCATCCCGGTGCGGAGCGTGCCGTGCCGCGGATGACGGTCATGCCGTCCTCTTCCCACTTCCAGGGCACCTTCGGCGTCTCAGCCGCAGGCGCTGCCGGGACGGTGTCGGTCTTCTTGGGAAGACGCGAGCCTCGGCGATACTTCTTTCCGTTGGTTTCCCCCCAGTGCTCTTGCACCGTGGACTCGGTAGAGTCTGCCATTGGGTTTCCTCCTTCATAATCGGAATACGTGATCGGTTTCGTCTTTCTATGCTGCCGCTCTCCTCGGCGGTCTGTCGCTCGTCGCACGCACTCGTCTGATTGCGTTCACGATCGGCGCGATTCCGATGACTGCGAAATTACGCCGCGCGCATGAGGACATACCCCCGATAAAAGATGAGAAGATGGATTTCAGTAGGTTGGAATTACCACCAATAGGCGGTCAGCCCATTGGTATGAGGTTGTGACCTGGCTAAATGGTGCTGTAGAGCATTGGAGTCCATCGTCGGAACCCGTCAAACTGCCTCGCCGATATCTATCCATGAGGGGCCAATCATCGAGAAGAAGGGGCTGCGCGGTTGGTCCTCGTGTCGCAGCCACCTGTCCGCCCTCTGGTTTCGCTGTCCCGGCGTCCCGCGAGAAGCTATGAAACTCTCCTCGTCACTGGTTCGGATGCGGGATAGAGCGCGAGTTGTCTTACCCTGCGTGCGAGACGAGGGACGGGCGATGCGCCTCATTTCGTCTCATCTTGGGACAAGGAGCGGAAGTGGCGGAAAGGCCGAAGTTCTCAAAGGGCCGAGAGAGAGGAAACAAGTGAGCCGCCTGACAGGAGGTTGAAGAGCGAGCGGGCCGTCTGGTGAGAAGGCTTAGGATTCCGAATGCCCGCGCTTGTCAAAAAAGTTGAAATTGGGTCTTGCGCCGACTGATGAGATGGGTATAATACTATCTTGCGCGTTCGGAAAGAACGCAACTGATTGGCAGATTCCTCGGTAGCTCAACGGCAGAGCATCCGGCTGTTAACCGGAGGGTTGTAGGTTCGAATCCTACCCGGGGAGCCATTTTAATTGTTCGAACTCGTCGAGGGCGTAGATGCTCGAAACGAGTTCTTTTTGTATTCTGAGCTGAATTCATCTCCATGATGCCGCAGCTGTCGTAGAGAGCAATGCGGCTCGCGATCCCTCCTGCTGTGAGTTTGCTGCGCCTGGCGGCGTTGCAGCTGACGGGCGCAGCAAACCTCCAAAAAAGAAACCGTTCGTGATATACGTGGGCCAAACGGGGGTGCGGGTTAAGACGCGCTGGCCTACTTGAGCCTCGCGCAGCCCTGCTGTGCGGGTGGTCGTACCACTGCGGCGCGAACTCCGCCGCCTTGTCGTCGTACGCCTGCATGAAGCCCTCCATGATGAGCTTTGCCGCCTCGCGCTTCTCGGCGACGGAAGCTCCCTTGTGGGAGCGGCACCATCCGAGGACGCGCTGCTCCACAGCGGAGGCCGCGTCGTCTCCGATCTTGGCTGACGCGATAGCGTTCGGCATCACAGCTTTTGAGAGAATTGTCGAGTACTGAAGCGACACGAGTGCCAAAGACAGCGCCATGACGGTCTACGAGCTGGGGTCGGTGGACGACGTGGCGCGCTACCAGGCGAAGAAGCTCGCGAAGGAGGGCGACGCGGCGTTCGCGAGGGCGTGCGGCGAGTTCGCCAGGAACGACGCGTTCAGGAGCCTGAACGAGACGATCATCGCCAACGTGGGGCGCGACAGGGACAAGGGAGCGATGTTCGCCCGCGTGCCGACGGGCACCGAGACCTGCACGTTCTGCCTGATGCTGGCGAGCCGCGCGCGGTCTACCACACGCGCAAGACGGCTGGCGAGTGGAGGCACTTCCACCGCGGATGCGACTGCAAGGTAGTCCCCAGCTTCGAGGGCGACGGAACAATCAAGAACCTTCACGTCATACATAGCGACGGGATAATCGAAACCCTAAACAAAAAGGACGCGGGCCTCGGTTCTTAACCAGGGTGCGCGTCCGTAACAACAGTTTATTACATCGGGGCGTGGCGGAACAGGCAGAAGCGCCAGTTTCAGAGGCTGGCGGGCGCAAGTCCATGCGGGTTCGAGTCCCGCCGCTCCTACCATCTTTTCTTTTATACGACCGGGCCTTTTTAAGAGATGCGGTTTTGATGGCAACTGACTTCATGAGCTTCCTCAACGACCACTACGCAAAGGTAGACGAGCTTATCGCCTCCTACTACACGGGAAACGGTTCGCATCCCGACATGGATGCTTACCTGTACGCACCCCTGGCCAAGTACTCGGCAAACGGTGGCAAGCGCACCCGTCCCGTCGTGTGCTTCCTGGGCTGCATGGCGGTAGGTGGTTCGGCTGAGCTTGCCTCGAGTGCGGCAGCCTCTGTGGAGCATTTCCACACCGCAGCCCTCATCCACGACGACATCGCCGACGAGGGCGAGCTTCGCCGCGGCGAGCCGTGTCTGCATCTCACGATGGGCCTTGGCCTGGCCATCAACGCCGGCGACCTTGCGCTTTCGCAGGTCACGGGTACCGTTCTTCAGGACGACAGGCTCGACGACGCTACCAAGGTACGCGTACTCGGCGAGCTCGTGCGCATGACCACCCGCACCATCGAGGGTCAGGCACTCGACATCGGCTGGGCGCGCGACGCCCGCTGGGACATCTCCGAAGACGACTACCTCACCATGGCCTCTCACAAGACCGCCTACTACTCCGTTGCCGTGCCGCTCGCCTGCGGCGCCATCATCGGCGGCGGCACCACCGAGCAGGTCGAAGCACTGCGCTCGTTCGGCATGGCAACGGGCCTGGCATTCCAGCTCCAAGACGACCTGCTCAACCTCGTAGGTGACAAGGAGTCGGTCGCCAAGGACTTCCGCTGCGACATCACCGAGGGCAAGCGCACCCTCATGGTTGTGCATGCCCTGGCAAACCCCCAGGTGAGCGACGAGCTGCGCGGCATCCTTTCGGCACACACCACCGACCCCGAGCTTCTGGCCCGCGCCGTGGAGCTCATGGAGCAAGCAGGTTCCATCGCGCATGCCCGCGAGCTGTCGCTCAAGCTTGTGCGCGAGGCCAAGGAAGCCCTCGCACCCGTGGAGCTTGCACAGCCGGCCAAGGACCTGCTTTTCTCCGTGGCCGATTTCTTCATCGAGCGCATCGTTTAATCTGACTCCGGGAGGCAGCAATGGACGCAATCAAGCCGGGACTCATCGGGGCGGCAGTCGAGGACGTACAGCAGAGGCTCATCAACCTGGGGGCCTCCATCTCCGATGACGAGCGCATCGCCCAGGCGTTTGGCCCCACGACGGCCGCCGCCGTGCGCTCCTTCCGTGCCCAGCACGGCCTCCCCATGTCCGACGAGATTGACGAGGTTGCCTGGATCGTGTTGGTCGACGAGACCTATCACATGGGCGACCGTACGCTTTACCTGCGTCTTCCTTACTTCCACGGTGCCGACGTGAGCCACTTGCAGATGACGCTCAATGTGCTCGGCTTCTCATGCGGCACGGTCGACGGCTTCTACGGCCCTCACACCGAAGCCGCCGTGAAGGAGTTCCAGGCCAACATGGGCCTCACCGCCGACGGCATGGCCTTCCAGGACACCTTCGACGCCATCGAGCGCCTGCACCACGTGTGGCAGGGCAAGTCGGTCAACCCCGACTTCGTCAACGGCCATATGGGCCTTGCCCGTGCCGTGGAGGTCCTTGAGTCCAACCGCATCCTCATCGGCGCGACGGACCCCATTGCCCGCAACGTGGCAAGCCGCATCTGGAACGTGGCATACGCCACCACGAGCGATGCCCACATTACCCTTTCCGACGCACTCACCAATGGCGAGCTTCGCGACCTCAAAGACAGCGACGTCGTGATGATTCTGGCCACCGCTCCCCTGGAAGCCGGCGACGTTCTGCCTGCAAGGGCGATTAACATCGTAGTGCAGAACGGCTCGCCCATCTGTTGCAAGCTGCGCGCCGCCTTGGACAACCAGTCCGCGCGCCCCAGCCTCATCCGCCTGGAGCTTGCCGACCTCAACCGTTACGACGGCTCCGTCACCTCGCGCATGGTGCAGAACGCCGCCATCGCCGTGGTTGATGCCCTGTGCGACGCCCTCGGCAGTAACTAGCGCCCTAACTGCGGCTGTTTCCTGCGTATACCAACGCGTAAATGAGCCACGTGCCTGCAAGGGCGCCCAGGATGGCGCCCGACAGGCATGAAAAGAAGAACGGCGCAATGCCGATGACAATGTCGGCCACGCGCTCGTACAAGAAGTACAGCACAACCGACACCACGATGGATATTGCCGTGGATATGCTCGCCACCACCGCCGGGCGAAGGGGTCTGGCGCTCGTGGTGAGCACGATGCACACTCCCAGGCACCAGAACATGCAGAAACGCGCGAACGCCAACTCGTGCAAAAAGGCAAGCGGGCCGCCCATGAAGGGACTCGCTACGATGAGGATGGCTATCAGCACAGAGGCAATGGGGAATGCGACGCGTGCCTTGCCCCTTAGCACTCGCCTCATTGAATCGATGCTCACGTTCGCTCCGTACCATGTAAATGACGGCGGTCATGTAAAAGTTGGGACCACTATAAAAGCGCTCCTTGACGCTGCCGTTAAGGCTGGTACAATTTTCGGTCACGTGGCACAGTAGTCGATTTACGGCATACCGCGCCAGGCAAACGGCATTGGGATATCGTCCAATGGTTAGGACACGGGTTTTTGGTTCCCGGTATGGGGGTTCGACTCCCTCTATCCCAGCCACTTTGGCCCGTTCGTCTAGCGGTTTAGGACGCCGCCCTCTCAAGGCGGAGATCACCAG
>USJP01000059.1 GCA_900555105.1 uncultured Coriobacteriaceae bacterium
GCGGCAACAACGCCGGCCACACGGTCATCACGCCCAAGCACCATCTGGCGCTGCACCTCATTCCCTCGGGTGTCATGTACGACAACGTGACCCCTGTCATCGGCAATGGCTGCGTCGTGGATCCCAAGGTCCTCCTGGGTGAGATTGACACGCTGGCGCAGGAAGACATCAGCTGCGAGCGCCTTACGATCTCGAGCAACGCCCACATCATCATGCCGTATCACCGCGACCTCGACGGTGCTTCCGAGCGTCGTCTGGGCACGAACTTGATCGGCACCACGCGTCGTGGCATTGGCCCGGCTTATCAGGACAAGGCCTCGCGCATGGGTCTGCGCATGCAGGACATGCTCGATCCCGGTATCTTCCGCGAGAAGGTCGCTGCGGCCCTGCCTGAGAAGAACGATATCCTCTCCAAGGTGTACGGTCTGCCCACCTATACCGTTGACCAGATCTGCGACGAGTACCTCCCTTACGCCGAGAGGCTTGCCCCGCATATCGCCGAGACCTCCATCATGCTCAACAATGAGCTCGAGGCCGGCAAGAAGGTCCTCTTCGAGGGCGCCCAGGCCACGATGCTCGACATCGACTTTGGCACGTATCCCTTTGTCACTTCGTCGAACTGCTCGGCCGGCGGTGCCGTCACGGGCTCTGGCGTGGGCATGAAGTATGTCGACCGCGTGCTTGGCATTGCGAAGGCTTACATCACCCGCGTTGGCTCGGGCCCCTTCCCCACCGAGATTCCCGAGGACGACGAGTGCGGCGACAAGCTGTGCCAGATCGGCGGCGAGTATGGCGTCACGACGGGTCGTAAGCGCCGTTGTGGCTGGTACGATGCCGTTACCATCGCATATGCCGCTCGCGTGAATGGTCTGACCGACCTTGCCATCACCAAGCTCGACGTCCTGTCGGCTTTCGACACCATCAAGGTCTGCGTCGCGTATGACTGCGACGGTCAAATCCTTCGCACCGCCCCGCAGAACCAGACCCTCTTCCATCATGCCAAGCCCATCTACGAAGAGGTCAAGGGCTGGAACTGCGACATCTCCGGTTGCCGTACGTTCGATGAGCTGCCTCAGGCCGCTAAGGACTACATTGCCTTTATCGAGGAGCTCGCGGGTGTCCGCGTCTCCATCGTGGCCGTGGGTCCCTCGCGTGAGCAGACCATCATGAGGTATTGGTAACGACCCGAGGGTTCGGGACTGTCAAAGAGATTGAGGGGACACGGCACCATGGATATCCTGCTTCTGGGTTCGGGCGGTCGCGAGCATGCCATCGCGGTCGCGCTCAAGGCTTCGACGCTGTGCGATGAGCTGTACGTTGCCCCCGGCAACGGTGGAACGGCTGCCATTGCGACGAACATCAAGCTCGACATCAACGACCCTGCCGCGGTGGCCGATTATGCCGCCGAGCACGGCGTGGGGCTTGTGGTCATCGGTCCCGAGGCCCCGCTTGTGTCCGGTGTTGCCGACGCGGTACGCGCCAAGGGCATTCCTGCTTTTGGCCCGGGCGCTCAGGGTGCGCAGATGGAGGGGTCCAAGCGCTTTGCCAAGGAGTTCATGGAGCGCCACGGCATTCCCACTGCTGCGTATCGCAGCTTTACCGAGCAGGCCGGTGCCGAGTCCTATGTTTCGCAGCGCTTTGCCGCCGGTGCAAAGATTCTCGTGGTGAAGGCTGACGGCCTTGCCGCCGGTAAGGGTGTCGTCGTCGCCACCAGCGAGCAGGAGGCTCTTGAGGCTGTGCGCGATTGCTTCTCGGGTCACTTCGGTGAAGCCGGCTCCACCGTCGTTATCGAAGAGGGCCTGACGGGTCCCGAGTGCTCGCTGCTCGCTTTCGTCGACGGTTCCACCGTGCGCCTCATGGCTACCGCCCAAGATCACAAGCGTGCCCTTGAGGGTGACCTGGGTCCCAACACGGGCGGCATGGGCGTCTACTCGCCGGTGCCCATCGTCACCGATGAGGAATACGCCACCATGGCTGCCGCAATGCAGACGGCGGCAGACGGTCTTGTCGCTGACGGCATCGACTATCGCGGCGTGCTGTACGGTGGCTTCATGCTCACGCCTGAGGGCCCCAAGGTGCTTGAGTTCAACGCTCGTTTCGGCGATCCCGAGACACAGGTCATCCTGCCTCGCCTCAAGACCGATCTTGTCGAGGTCATGCTCGCTGTGGCCCAGGGTCGCCTCAACGAGGTCGAGCTTGCATGGCGCGACGAGTGGGCGGTCAGTGTCGTTCTCGCAAGCGCCGGATACCCCGGTTCTTATCCCAAGGGCCTCGAAATCTCGGGCATCGAGCGTGCCGAGGCTCTTCCTGGCGTTACGGTCTACCACGCTGGTACGACCCTCGACGAACAGGGTGTTTTGCGTACCTCCGGTGGTCGCGTTCTCAATGTTACGGCTCTGGGCGCCACGTTTGCCCAGGCTCGCGAACGTGCCTATGAGGGCTGTGACCTCATTGAGTTTGATGGCAAGATGCTGCGTCGCGACATCGGCGCCCGTGCTCTTCGCGGCCGCAGCGCCTGGGAGGATTAAGGCATATGGAGGACTTCGACGCGGCGGAGCTTGCCTCGCCTGCAGCTGACAGCGACGCATCGACCATCGACGATGCGTCCGTCTGCGATGTCACGTCGGTTTTCGACGACGACTTCATTCGTTCACGGCGTGCTCGCAACAAGGTAAAGGCGACCAAGCCGCCCGTCGAGGACGACTCCTTGCCACAGGATGGTCTCACTGAGGCCATCCTTGACTCTCGCATGGTCTGGCGTGGCGACTACCTTTCCGTGGAAGACACCACGGTGCGCCTGCCCAATGGTTCTTTGGGGCATCGCGACATCGTGCGTCATCCTGGTGCCGTGGCCGTCATTGCCCTGACTGACGACGGCAAAATTGTTCTCGTCCATCAGTACCGCACGCCCCTTGAGCAGGTTACGGTTGAGATTCCTGCAGGCAAGATGGAACCCGGCGAAGATCCCGCTACGGCCGCCGCGCGCGAGTTGATGGAAGAAACCGGCTATTTGGCCGAACGTATGGCCTATCTCGGGCCCATTGCGCCGGCGCCGGGGTATTCCGACGAGTTGCTTCACCTCTATATGGCCATGGGCCTTTCTTTTGTGGGCGCTTCACCCGACGATGACGAGTTCATCAACGTCGACCTCGTCGATCTCAACGAGATGGTCGACCAGGTCCTCGATGGCAAGGTCATCGACGCCAAAACGGTGGTCGGGATTCTTCTCTGCGAGGCGATTTCGCGCCGCATGGAGGCTTAGCACCCTTATGAAACACTCATCCCAACCTGGAACTTTTGCCCGCTTTGTCTCGTATTACAAGGGACAAGGCGGGCTCTTTTGGGCAGATATGGCGTGCGCCCTCATCGTTGCCGGCATTGACCTTGCCTTCCCTCAGATTCTGCGCACCCTGAGTTCGGGCCTGTTCGCGAGCGATGCGGCAGAAATCCTTTCGGCACTGGGAACTTTGTTGGCGTGTTTGGCCACCATGTACCTGGTTCGCTTTGGATGCCGTTACTTTGTGGGTGCATGGGGTCACATTATGGGCGTCCGCATGGAGACGCGCATGCGTCAGGACCTGTTCGATGCCTACGAGCGCTTTTCATTTGCGTGGTATGACAAAGCCAAGACCGGCGATCTTATGAGCCGCGTCACAAATGACTTGTTCGACATTTCCGAGGCGGCGCACCATGGCCCGGAGAACATTGTCATCTCCGTTATCGAGATTGTCGGCATGCTTGTCATCCTTTCCACTATCGACTTTACGCTCGCGTTGGCGGTCTTTGCGGTGTGCGCTGTGGCGGTTGGATACCTCATTGTTAAGAACAAGCAGCTCAAAGCGACGTTTCGTGACAATCGCGTGAAAATTTCTGCCGTGAACTCACAGCTGGAAGATACCTTGCAGGGCGTGCGCACCGTCAAGGCGTTCGTTGCCGAGGACCACGAACGTTCACGTTTTGCCGCATCCAACAATGCTTACCTTTCGTCGAAGACCGCGACATACAAGGCCATGGGATTCTTCAATGCCATGAGCTCAACGCTTTCGGGCATGTTGTACACGGTTGTCATCGTGTTCGGCGGCTATCGGGTTGCCCTCGGTGAGATTTCCGCTGCTGACCTTGCGATATTTGCCCTCTATATTGGCATTCTTGCCACACCCATCGAGACGCTCGTCAACTTCACCGAGGTTTTCCAAAAGGCTGCCGCTGGATTCAGGCGTTTCTGCGAGATAGTGGACTGCCCTCTCGACGTGCGCGAGCAGACAGGAGCCCCCGATTTCGAGGTTGCCTGCGGCCGTGTCGACTTCAACGACGTTCATTTCTCTTATGGCGAGGACGCCCCTGCCCTCAGGGGTCTTACCTTGCATGTCGAGGCAGGGCAGACTGTTGCGCTTGTTGGGCCTTCGGGCGGCGGCAAGACGACCACCTGCTCGCTGCTTCCGCGGTTCTACGACGTCGACGAGGGCAGCGTGTGCATCGATGGTGTCGACGTGAGACAGGTAAGCTTGGCAAGTTTGCGGCGAGCCGTCGGTTTCGTGCAGCAAGACGTCTACCTGTTCGATGCGACCATCGCCGAAAACATTGCCTATGGTGACTTTTCGGCGAGCAGGGAACGCATTGTCGAGGCAGCCAAGAGGGCCAACATCCATGACTTCATTACCAGCCTGCCTCAAGGGTATGACACGCTTGTCGGTGAGCGCGGCGCCCGCCTGTCGGGTGGACAGAAGCAGCGTGTCGCCATTGCCCGCGTTTTCTTGAAAGACCCTTCCATCATCGTGCTTGACGAGGCGACGAGCGCTTTGGACAACGAAAGTGAGTCGCTTGTCCAAGAAAGCCTTGCTGCCCTTTCGTGCGGTCGCACTGTTCTCATCATTGCGCATCGGCTTTCTACCATCCGGCACGCCCATGCCATTGCCGTTATCGAGGACGGGCGTGTGCAGCAAGTCGGCACGCATGATGAGCTTATGAAGCAGGGAGGTACGTACGAGCGCTATTACCGTATGCAGTTCGAATAGTGCCATTGTGCGAAGAGACCGCTCAGCGTTGGTAAAACCTTATCAGCTGCTTTATAGTTGCACGTATAGCATGGCCCGGAATCGCCTCGGTGGTTCCAAAGTTGTTTCATTGTCCGTCGACTTCGCGACAACATAGAAAGTTGACCGTATGTCAGAGCCCAATAATGCTCAAAACGAGCAGACCACTGAACGCCCGCACGGCTACACACTGGCCGATGAGGAGATGGAGCGCCTTGAGGAGAAGCGCGCGTCTGTTGACGCGTTGGATCCCATTGCGCTTGACGATCCCGTGGGCATGTCGGTCGAGAAGGTGATTGGCCGCGCGCTGGTTTTCGTGGTGTTCATCCTTGTCGTGGGAATCCTCTTTGCCCAGGTTGCTTGCAAGAACATCCAGCTTATGAGCGTAGCTTCCTTTGACAAGAAGGTCGATGCCGCCAGTGTTGAGAAGGCTGCGACCTCTGGTGTGAGTTGGGCTGGCGATATCGTCAAGTTCCCGAGCATGGTGTCGTCCGCCTACGACGCGCAGAGCGCGACGGCAACGGTCGTCGTGCTGAACGATTCTCCGCGCACGCTTCCCCAGCTTGTCAGCGCTTCGCAGAGTCAGGCTTTCACGCTTGCCATGGCGATGTTTGAAAACGATGAGGTCAACACGGTTGTCTATAGCGTGTGCTCCAACACTCTGGCTCCCGTCACCGACCAGTCTGGTGCAAAGACCGCTTCTCAGGATGAGGCTCCCGAGCCGCTTATCAGCTTCGTGTGGCAGCGTGGTGTCGACGGCACTTATGTCTGCACGCTTCAAGGCTACGACCCCGATACCGCCAGCTTGATGGCAGGGGAGCAGGAGTAACGCCATGCTCGCAGAAAAAATGCTTTCCAGTGTCGTCAGTCTTCTTGGCGGCAAGTATTTCAAGCTCGACCCCACGCCGGGCGTGACGCTGCCAGACCCCAATCCCAAGCAGCACTACATGCTGTACATGCATGTGCCGTTTTGTGAGGTGCTGTGTCCGTACTGCTCGTTCAACCGCTTCCCCTTTGAGCGCGACCGTGCTCTCAAGTACTTTGATTCTATGCGCGAGGAAATGCGTCGCCTGGCCGACCGCGGTTATACGTTCGAGGAAGTCTATGTGGGCGGCGGCACCCCCACGGTCATGATGGACCAGCTCGCGCAGACCATCGGTTTGGCCCGCGAGCTCTTCCCCTCCATCCGCGACGTCTCAAGCGAGACGAACCCCAACCACCTTGTGCCCGGCTACCTCGAGGACCTCTCGAGCCTTGTCCAGCGCCTCTCGGTCGGTGTGCAGAGTTTCGACGACGACATGCTCAAGCGTATGGCACGCTACAACAAGTACGGTAGCTCGCAGGTGATTTTCGAGCGCATCCGTTCTGTTGCTGACGCCAAGCTCTTTAAGTCGCTCAACGTGGACATGATCTTCAACTTCCCTGGGCAGACGCCTGAGATGGTTGCCCACGACATCGAGATGGTCAAGGCGAGCGGCGCCAACCAGACGACGTTCTACCCGCTCATGGTGTCTCCGGCGAGCCGTGCCAGCATTGAGAAGACGGTGGGCCACGTCGACTACAAGAACGAAGAGCGTTTCTACCACCAGATTTATGACGGGTTCTGCGGTGGAGACAACCCCGAGTTCCGTCCCTCGAGCTGCTACACGTTCAGCCGTGAAGAGGGTCAGATGATCGACGAGTACGTCGTGAACTATGAGGAATACCCCGCTATTGGATCGGGCGGCATCTCGTATCTCGACGGCAGCCTCTACATCAACACGTTCTCCCTGCGTGACTACTCCGAGCGCATCGCGCAAGGCGGCCTGTCCACGTTGGCGCAGACGAAGTTCCCCAAGCGCGACTGGATGCGCTACAGGTTCATGATGAACCTGTTTGGCCTTTCCATTGACAAGCGCGCCTGGCACGAGCGCTTTGGATGCTCGGTGGCGCAGGGTCTGCCTGTCGAGTATGCGTTCATGAAGATGAACGGCGCGTTCGATCGCGACGACGACGAGGTGCTTACGCTCACCCCGCGTGGCCGCTATCTGATGGTTGTCATGATGCGCCAGTTCTTTATCGGCGTGAACAGCCTGCGCGACCAGGCACGCGCTGCTCTTCCTGGTGATGAACACGCGCTTATTTTCGGGGAGTGCCCTTCCTCCGACGGTTGCCCACAGGGTTCTCTTACGGAGGGAAGGTAGGCAGCCGTGGACCATATCAGCCAGGACAACGTTATCTCGCTTGCCGGGGTTGATTGGCAGCAGGCTTGGGAGTACGAGGATTCCCGGCGCGTGAGGCCTGCCGACGCTTCACATTGGTCTGGTCGCGCCAAGAGTTACGGCGAGAACAGCCTGGGTGAATACGAGAGAACCTTCATCGAGCGCGCCCAGATCAAGCCCGGTCAAACAGTGCTTGATTTCGGTTGCGGCATCGGTCTGCTTGCCATTCCGCTTGCAAAGATGGGATGCAAGGTCATCGCGTGCGATTTTTCCGAGGGCATGCTTGCGATGCTGCGTGAGGGTGCCGCCGCGGCTGGTGTCTCCGACTCAATCGATGTGCGCCTGCTTGCCTGGGACGATGATTGGCAGGCTGCGGGCATTGAGCCTGACAGCGTCGATGTCGCCATTGCCTCTCGTTCTATTTCCGCGCACAATCTTTTGGGGGCACTCACCAAGCTCGACCGCACTGCCCGCGAAC
>USJP01000060.1 GCA_900555105.1 uncultured Coriobacteriaceae bacterium
CCGCGACGGGCCATGCGGGCGAACTCGCTGCCGGCGTCGGCGGCCACGAACGTGGCGTTCTCGATGCCGTTAATCTGGGCGTTGATTTCGGCGTCCTTCACGGCCTCGGCGTTGCGCTCGATGCCGATGAGCTCGGCACCGCTTGCCTTGGCTGCCACGATGCCGATGGTGCCCGTGCCGCAGTAGGCATCGCCGATGCGGTCGGAGCTGCGCAGGTCGGCCATCTCGACGGCAAGCTCGTAGAGGGCCTCCGCGGCGATGGGGTTGGTCTGGTAGAACGAGCTCGAGGAGATGCGGAAGCGGCATCCGCACAGCTCGTCCTCGATGTAGCCCGGGCCGAAGAGCACCTTCTCTTCCTTGCCCAGGATGACGCTCGTACGCTCGGTGTTGGTGTTGAGCACGACCGTGGTGATCTCGGGGTGGGCGCTCAGAATGGCGTCAACGAACGCCTTGGGCAGCGTGGTTGCGTTGCACACGAGCGTAAGCATGATCTCGTCGGTGGCGTGGGCGATGCGCACGAGGGCGTAGCGCACGGTGCCCGTGCAGGTCTTCTCGCTGTAGGGGGTCACGCCGTAATCGGGCATGAGGCGGGCGACCGTGCCGATGATGGGACGGGCGGCGGGGTCCTCGACCATGCACTGCTTGCAGGGTACGATCCAGTGGCTACCCTTCTCAAAGATGCCCCAGCGCACGGTGGGGTTGCCGTTCTTGTCCTTGCCCGGGGCAAGGGGCAGCTGTACCTTGTTGCGATAGCCACGCGGATCGATCATGCACATGAGCGGTTCGACCTCGACGGGATAGTCGGCGAAGAGCTCCTCGATGTAGTCCTGCTTGCGCTCGAGCTGCATGTCGTAGGGCATGGCGAGCCACTCACAGCCACCGCAACGCTCGGCCACGGGGCAGTGCACGGTCACGCGCTGCTCGAGCAGCTCATGATGGTCGTACTTCTCGGCCGGCTTCGCGGGCTCATCTTCCTCGTCGGCCCAGCGGTCGGCGCCCTCGTTGTCCTCGAAGGGGAAGCCGTCGTCGAAGCCGCGGCCCTCGTCGTCGCTGGGGGGCTGCCAGTCGTAGCCGTAGTCGTCTTCAAATTCGTTGCTCATATGGTTCTCTCTCCTTTTGGGCCGTGCACCCCGGTGTGCGACGGTCGTGTTCGACATGCGCGTGGAGCGCCTGCATGCGGTTTGCTCCGGGTTGGCCGTATGTTGGGTGCAGTGTATCAGGCGTGGGCCTCGTCGTCGTGGCCGTCCTGTGTCTGCACGGTCTCTGCCGCAGCTGCCTTGTCGGGATTTTCCTGCTCGGCCTGCGCCTGCTGCTGCCTCTCGCGGTATTCGGCGCGGATCTTCTCCGCGCGCTCCCTGTACAGCTCGATGCGCTTGTTCATAGCTCGGATGTCCATGGTTCTCCCTTCCTTGGCCCGACAGATGCGCCTATTGTAGCGCCCAGATATCACAGGTGTATCACATGTGATGCGAAGGTGTTTCCATCTGCTGTCGAAATCGTGCCGCATTGCGGTCTTGGCCTATACTGATGCGGCAAGCGTGAGACAGCTCCATCTATACTTTCACGTGCCCTTTTGTTTTACTGCTCCGTATCCAACACCCGCCACCGTCGAAAGGCCAAGCCCATGGCACTCGTCGTCGCTAAGTTCGGCGGCAGCTCCGTGGCCACTCCTGAGCGCGTGAAGAACGTCGCCCGGAAGCTGGTCCGCCGCCACCAGTCGGGCGATCAGGTTGTCGCGGTTGTCTCTGCAATGGGAGACAACACCGACCACCTGCTCGACCTGGCCCATTCTGTCAACCCCAACCCGCCTGCGCGCGAGATGGACATGCTCCTGGCCACCGGTGAGCAGGTCTCGGTTGCTGTACTTGCCATGGCCGTCGAGGCCCTGGGTGTGCCTGCTGTGAGCCATACGGGAGCGCAAGTGGGCATCGTGACGGATCCCACCCACACCAGCGCCAAGATCGACCGCATCGTGGGTATGGACCGCGTCAAACGCGACCTCGACGAGGGTAACATCGTCATCGTGGCGGGCTTCCAGGGCGTGAACGCCGCCGGTGAGATCACCACGCTGGGCCGTGGTGGCTCCGACACCACGGCTGTGGCCCTGGCTGCTGCCATCGAGGCCGACTTCTGCGAGATTTATTCTGACGTCGACGGCGTGTACACGGCCGACCCGCGCATCTGCCCCAAGGCGCACCGTGTGGACCGCTTGAGCTACGATGAGATGCTCGAGCTCTCCGCCAACGGCGCCGGCGTGCTGCAGCTGCGTGCCGTCGAGTTCGCCAGCAAGTACGGCGTGGTCATCCGCGCCCGCTCCACGTTCCTTGAGAATTCCAAGGGCACCGTTATCGAGGAGGCTTCCGATCGTATGGACTACACCGAGTACAGCGAAAGCGCCGTCCTGAGCGGCATTGCCCACGACCTCTCCGAGGCCAAAGTCACCCTGCGCCACGTGCCCGACCGCGCCGGCATCGCCGCCGCCATCTTTGGCCGTCTGGGCGAGCTGGGCGTGAACGTGGACATTATCATTCAGGACGTGAGCCACGACGGCTTGACCGACATCTCGTTCACCACACCCCTGAACGGCCTTGAGCACATCTCCGACGCCCTTGCCTCTCTGTGCCGCGAAGTCAACGCTGAGGGTGTCGAGATCAACGCCCATATCGCCAAGGTGTCCCTGGTGGGAGCCGGCATGAAGAGCTATCCGGGCGTTGCGGCCAAGATGTTCAAGACCCTTGCCGCCAACGACATCAACATTTCGATGATCTCGACCTCGCCCATCTGCATTTCCACGGTCATCGACGCCGACCAGTGCGCCAAGGCCGTGCAGGTGCTCCACACCGCGTTCGGCATGGACGAAGATGCCCCCGAAGGAACCGTGAAGGTGGTGCGTTAACATGGCATGGACCAAGCCTATGCCCGCAAACCCCGTCGTGGCCGTCGCCGGCGCCACGGGAGCCGTGGGCCGCGAGATGCTCACGTGCCTTGAGGCTCTCGACTTTCCTTGCAGCGAGGTGCGCGCGCTGGCCTCTGCGCGCTCGGCCGGCCAGAAGCTGCCCTTCCGCGGCGGTGAGATCGTTGTGCAGGAGATGACCCCCGAGAGCTTCGAGGGCGTCGACATTGCCCTGTTCAGCGCCGGTGCCTCCGTTTCGCGTGAGATGCGCGAGGCCGTGGTGGCCGCCGGTGCCGTCATGATCGACAACTCGAGCGCCTTCCGCATGGAACCCGACGTGCCGCTCGTGGTGCCCGAGGTCAACGCGGCCGACATCGCCTGGCATTCCGGTGTGATCGCAAACCCCAACTGCACCACCATCCAGATGGTCGTGGCCCTCGAGCCTCTGCGCAAGCTCGGTCACATCGACCGTATTGTTGTGTCGAGCTATCAGTCGAGCTCGGGCGCAGGTGCCAAGGGCATGGCGGAGCTGCAGGAGCAGACTGCGGCGGTCCTGGCAGGGGAGCCTTTCGAGCCCAAGGCGTTCGCTCATCAGATCGCCTTTAACTGCATCCCCCACATCGACGTCTTCATGGACGACGGCTACACCAAAGAAGAGTGGAAGATGGTCGTCGAGACCAAGAAGATCATGGGCGACGACACGGTGCAGGTTGCGCCCACGTGCGTGCGCGTGCCCGTGCTGCGCTGCCACTCCGAGTCCATCAACCTCGAGTTCGACCGCGCGGTGAGCGTGGAGGACGCCAAGGCGGCCTTGGCCGCCGGCGAGCACGTGGTGCTTGAGGACGACCCGGCCAACAAGGTCTATCCCATGCCTGCCATGCACGCCGGCAGCTTTGACACGTTCGTGGGTCGCGTGCGCCGCGACCCCACTGTCGAGGGCAACCGCGGCCTTGCCCTGTGGGTTGTGGCCGACCAGCTCCTGCGCGGCGCCGCTTTGAACGCCGTCATGATTGCCCAGAAGCTGCTGCCTCAGGCATAGCGCCTCGGGCCGCAAACATCAGCCGTTCCACCCAAGCCCCCGTCGCAGTTCATTGCAACGGGGGCTTTTTAGTGGCCGGTGGATGGTTGCGTGGGACGGACTTCGGGCACGGTCGAGTTGCTCGCGTAAACCTTTTGTCCAGCTTCTGGGCGTTACGTTGCATATGCAATCGACCTCCCTGTGTCCTGCCCACATAATCACGGATTGCCGTACCTGCTGGTACGGTGCGTGATTCACGCGAGACTGTGACAACATCGGGGGAGGGCGTACATGCCGTGCAAGAATGACTGCAGGCGAATCCGTTGGTCTGATGGCCGGGAGAACCTCGTCATCGCTGCCATGGCTGTGCTTGTGGTTGTGCTCGCTGGCGTTTCGCTGCTCTTGGGCCGCTTTCCCATCAGCCCGGCGGAGGCGCTCGCCATGCTGGTAAACCAGGTGGCACCTGGTCTCATCGAGCCGACGTGGACCAACCAACAGGCCTCCATCTTCTTCAACGTGCGCCTTCCGCGCATCGTACTGGCCCTCTTGATCGGCTGCTGCCTGGCAAGTGCGGGTGCGGCGTTCCAGGGAACGTTCCAGAACCCCCTTGTCTCCCCCGACCTGCTCGGCGCCTCTCAGGGCGCGGCCTTGGGCGCGGCGATTGCCATCCTCATGGGCCTGTCTTCGATTCAGATCTCGATGTGGGCGTTCGTGTTCTCGCTCATCACGGTCGGACTCGTGGTGTTCATCTCCATGCACGCGCGGGGCAATCCCATCACCGTCGTCATTCTGGCCGGCGTCATGGTGAGCTCGCTGTTCTCGGCCGGTGTGTCTTACACCAAGCTCGTCGCCGACCCTAACGACACGCTTCCTGCCATCACCTACTGGCTCATGGGCAGCCTCACCGGCGCCAAGTTTGCCGATATCAAGCTGGTCATCGTGCCCATGGTCATCGGCCTGGTGACATTGCTTGCCCTGCGTTGGCGCATCAACATCCTCACCATGGGCGACGACGAGGCCGCCACGATGGGCGTGAACGCCCGTCTGGTGCGCTTGCTCGTCATGGTGGCCGCGACGCTCGTCACCGCCTCGAGCGTGGCGGTCTCGGGCATGATCGGCTGGGTCGGCCTTGTCATCCCGCACTTGTGCCGCATGCTCATCGGTTGCGATTATCGCAAGCTTCTCCCGGCCTCCATGGTCATGGGCGCAGGATTCTTGCTGCTCGTTGACGATGTGGCCCGTGTCGCCACCACGATGGAGATTCCCATCGGCATTCTCACCGCCTTTGTGGGCGCGCCCTTCTTCCTCTATCTCATCACGAAGGGCAGGAGGATTTAATGCCTATCGAGATTGAGCACCTGAGCTTCTCTTGCGGCGCGCGTGAGATCCTGCACGACATCAGCCTCACGATTCCCGACCGCACACTCGTCAATGTGCTGGGCCCCAACGGCGTGGGCAAGTCGACGCTGTTCCGCTGCATCCTGTGCCTCAATGCCAACTACACCGGAACGATCACGGTTGACGGGCGCGACCTGCGCAAGATGCCCATCCGCGAGCGCGCCAAGCTCATCTCCTATATCCCGCAGTCGCATTCCAGTGTCTATAACTACGAGGTCATCGACGTCGTGCTTATGAGCACTGGCACCGACCTGGGTCTTTTCAACAACCCGCGCAAGGCCCACAGGGACCGCGCGATGGAGGCGCTCGACAAGATTGGCATCGCCCATCTTGCGCATCGCCCCTATACCGAGATCTCGGGCGGCGAGCAGCAGATGGTGCTTATTGCACGTGCCTTGGCCCAGAACGCCAAGACCATCGTGATGGACGAGCCCACAAGCGCCCTCGATTACGGCAACACCGTGCGCGTGCTGTCGTGCGTGCGCCAGCTTGCCCGCGATGGCCTTTCCATCATCCAGTCGACACATCAGCCTGACCAGGCGTTTCTGTATGCCGACAAGACCCTCGTCATCTATGACGGGCGCGTGAAGGCTTTCGGCGACCCCAAGGACGTGGTCACGGCTGGGCTCATCTCCGACATCTACGGCGTCGACGTTGAGATTAACTCACTCTACGACGACCGCGTGCGCGTGTGCGTGCCGACACATGAGATCGAAGACATGCCCGCGCGCTGACACTTCGTTGCTCTGCCCGCCTGCGCCTTGGGGCGCCGGCGGTTTTTATAGGGGGTCTTCGGGCCTGTTGGTTTGAGAGAAAGGAATGCGGATGGTAAAGAACGCAAGTCGCCGCACGTTCGTCGTGGCCCTGTGCTCGGCTGCCTTGGCATGCGGCTTGGCCGTTGCGCCTCTGGCTTTCGCCGAGACTGCAGCTACGGGCGACAAGGCAAGCGCCGCCCAAACCGGTGAGACGCGCGAGTTCACCGACTCGCTGGGCCGCACCGTCGAGATCCCGGCCGAGATCACGGCCATCGCGCCCTCGGGCTTCCTGCCTCAGCAGGTGCTCCTGACGGTTGCCCCCGAGAAGATGGTTGTCCTGGCGAGCGCCCTCACCGATTCGCAGGCTCACTTCTTCGGCGAGCAGTATGCGGGCCTTGAGGAGGTCGGCGCCATCTTTGGCGCCAAGGGCGACTTCAACCGTGAGACCGTCGCCGCTTCGGGTGCGCAGATCGTCATTGACGTAGGCGACACCAAGGAGGGCATGGCCGAGGACCTCGATGCCCTTCAGGAGCAGCTCGGAATTCCCTGTGTCCACATCTCCAGCAACCTGGCCACCTACGGCGACTGCTACCGTGCCCTGGGCGAGCTGCTTGGTGTTGAGGAGCGCGCCAACGAGATCGCCGATTACTGCGACGCCGCCTACAAGGAGATCTCTGAGGTCATGGAGACCATCCCAGTTGAGGATCGCGTCGATGTGCTGTACCTCAGCGGTGAGGACGGCCTGTCCTGCGTGGCCAACAGCTCCTATCAGGCCAACGTCGTCGACATGGTCGCTGACAACGTCGCTGTCGTAGACGACCCCTCGGGCAAGTCCAACCAGACCAACATGGAGCAGATTATCAGCTGGGACCCCGAGTTCATCATCTTCGCCCCGCTGAGCGCCTATGACCTCGCCGGCACCGACGCCACCTGGCAGACGCTGACCGCCATCGAGGGCGGCAACTACTGCGAGGTTCCCAGCGAGCCTTACAACTGGCTCAACGGCCCGCCTTCCGTGAACCAGGTCCTGGGTATGCAGTGGCTGCCCCGCGTGCTGTATCCCGAGAAGTTTGACGACGACATGTACGAGACCGTCGCCGCTTACTACAAGACTCTGTACCAGTACGACCTGTCTGAGGACGAGTTCAACCAGATCACTGCTCGCGCCGTCCCCGTGGTCGACCAGAAGTAGCCCTCCAAGCGGGCTTCTCCCATAGGCTCCATCCAGAACTGCCGTCCGTGCCTCAAGGGGCCCGGGCGGCGGTTTTTTGCGCATTAAGAAAGAGATACCTGGTCAATGCCTACACAACAATGCATTAGAGCGCCGTAGAGCTTCATCTGGGGCTGCCATGGGACAAAAATCTGTAATCAGACGCGATGAGATCGCAGACGCCGAGGGGCCGGCGCGAAGAGGACAAAGGGGAGCGACGATGGACGATCAGACGATGCTTGCGGCGATTGACGATGAGGCTGTCGAGCCTGATGCGAACGACGCCTCCCCTGACTCTACGACCGCGCTGGACGCGTCGGCTGAGGCTGCAGACACCGCCGAGGAGACCCCCGAAGAAGTCGCCGCCTGCGAGGCTGCCGAACTTGCCGAGAAGCGGGAGCGCGAGGCCCGCGAGG
>USJP01000061.1 GCA_900555105.1 uncultured Coriobacteriaceae bacterium
CAGGAGCGCCGCACGCACGTCACGCTCGAGAACCTCTTCGAGACCATGGACCAGGCCGACTTCAAGCAGCTCAACCTGGTTGTCAAGGCCGACGTTCAGGGCTCCATCGAGGCTCTGGCCGACGCCCTGTCCAAGATTGACCAGTCTGAGGTCAAGATCGAGATTATCCACTCCGCAGTGGGTGCCATCTCTGAGACCGACGTCACCCTGGCCGCTGCTTCCAACGCCATTATCATCGGCTTCGGCGTGCGCCCCGACGCCAAGGCTCGTGACGCCGCAGAGCGCGAAGGCGTCCAGATCAAGACGTACCGCGTCATCTACCAGGCTCTCGACGACATCAACGCCGCCCGCGTCGGTATGCTTGCCCCCGAGTTCGAGGATCGCGACACCGGTAGCGCCGAGGTTCGCGAGACCTTCAAGGTTCCCCGCGTGGGCACCATCGCCGGCTGCATGGTTCTCAACGGCGAGATCAGCCGCGACGACAACGTTCGCGTCGTGCGTGACGGTGTCGTGGTGTACGAGGGCAAGATCGGCTCCCTGCGCCGCTTCAAGGACGACGTCAAGACCGTCAAGAGCGGCTACGAGTGCGGTATCGGCGTCGAAGGTTTCCAGGATATCCATCTTGGTGACATCATCGAGGGGTATAAGACCGTCGAGATCGCGCGAAAGGAGTAAGACATGAAGCAAAACTCCGCAACTCGTCGCCTTGCCGAAGAGGCAAGGGAAAAGATCGCGACCATCCTCATGATGGAGATTTCCGACCCGCGCCTTGACCTTGTGACCGTTACGGGGTGCGAGGTATCCGTCGACCGTTCGGTATGCAAGGTCTGGGTCAGCGCCGATCCCGACTCTTACGACGAGGTGCTTGAAGGCCTGCAGTCCGCAAAGGGCCGCATTCGCTCGCTTCTTGGTCGTTCGCTGACCTGGAGGGTGACTCCTGAGCTCATCTTCCAGATCGACCGCTCCACTGACGAGGCCCAGCGTATTGCAGAGGCGCTCAAGAACGTGCCGCCGACTATGTCCATTCCGAAGGACGAGTTTGGCTATCCTCTTCCCGCAGAAGAGGAGGGTTCTGACGCCGACGAGTCCGATGAGGTCGAAGCAGGCGATGAGAACCTGTAACAGCACTTTGATGTAACCCAACACGAGGGGGCCCTTTCGATGAGATTTGACGATGCGTCCGAGATGTTCGAACGCGCCCGGCAGATGATCGAGGGGGCCTCCTCGATTGCTGTATCGGGTCATACCGACCCCGATGGCGACGCCCTGGGCAGCGTTCTTGCCATGACTCTGCTTATCGAGCAGATTTGGCCCGGCAAGACGGTCACGCCGCTTTTGGCAAACGACCGCCCAGTGACTGCCAACCTTGCCTTTTTGCCTGCGGCCGAGCGTCTCCGCCCCGCGCAGGGTTTTGCGTGCTCCCCGGACCTCTTCATAAGCGTCGACACGCCTACCTGTGCCCGTCTGGCCGACTCGGGCCAGGTTCTGGTGCGCGCGGCCGCATGCGTGAGTTTTGACCACCATCCTGCGGTGGAGGACTCTTTCGACTGCGCATATACGAATCCTTCGGCTGCATCCTGCGCCGACGTGGTTCTCGATTTCGCAGACTACTTGGGAGCCCGACTTTCCTGCGACATCGCAACGTGCCTGCTTGCGGGCATCATCACCGATACGGGACGTTTCCAGTATCAAAACACCGACCCCCATGCGCTTGAAAGCGCCTCGCGTCTCGTGCAAGTGGGTGCCGACCCTTCGGATATCTGCTTGCATGTCTACCAGAGTAAAACCATGGCGCAGCTCAAGCTTCAGCAGGTCACGCTCGACCGGCTTGCCCTGGCATGCAACGATGAACTGGCGTACAGCTACGTGCTCCAGTCCGATTTTGCTCGCTTTGGCGCATCTGCCGCTGACTGCGACGAGCTGGTTGACAGCGTTCGCTCGCTGGGAGGCATCAAGGGCGTGCTGTTCTTGCGCGAACTGCCCGAGGGCGGGTTCCGTGGCAATCTGCGCTCCAAAGACGCATCTCGCGACGTGAGCCTCATCGCACACAGGCTTGGAGGCGGCGGGCATAAGATGGCCTCGGGCTTTTCGGTTGCCGGCACGGCGCAAGAGGCCGTGGCGCGTGTCTGCGAGATATATGCCGACCTGTATCTTGACGCTGAAGGTGGTGTCCAATGAAGCGCACGCCAAGCGGTCTGAACCTACTTGTGGGCATCGACAAACCCTGTGGAATGACGTCGCATGATGTCGTGAACAAGGTGCGTCGCGCGTTGGGGGAGCGCCGAGTTGGGCATGCCGGCACGCTCGACCCCTTTGCCTGCGGCATCCTCGTGGTTGGCGTCGGTCAGGCCACGCGACTCATGCAATATGCCACGAGCGACTTCAAGTCATATACAGCCCGCATCAGCTGGGGCATGGAGACGCTGACTGACGACCTCGAGGGCGAGGTTCGTTGCGAGGCACCCGTTCCCGAAGCGATTCTCGACCAGGAATACGCCACAGCGGCCCTCGAGAGGCTTTCTCGTCAAACGGAGCAAGTGCCCCCGGCGTTCAGCGCGATTAAGGTCGACGGTGTGCGCGCCTACAGCGAGGCTCGCAAGGGCCACGAGGTCGAGCTGGCTGCTCGCCCCATCGAGGTGCGCCAGGCCGAGCTTCTCGCCATGGGCGTCGATGAGCGCGGGCCTTGGTGGGACGTTGATTTCACGGTGTCGAAAGGTACCTACATTCGCGCCCTGGCACGCGATTTGGGCCGCATGTGCAAAAGCGCCGCATATCTGAGCGCGCTTTCGCGCACTTCGAGCGGCAAAGTTGATCGGTCAAGTTGCATGAGCCTGTCTGAACTCGAGCAAACCGAGACGCTGCGCGTCATCGATCCAGTCGAGCTTCTTGGATTTCCCGTCGTTCAACTCGACGAACAGGGCGTGGCAGACATCAAGTGTGGCAAGAAGCTGTCGTGCGCACGCACCGATGGCGGCCGTGCTCTTGAGTTGCCCGAGGGGCAAACGCTGTGCCTGGTGGGTCAAAACAGGCTTTTTGCAATCGCAACTCGCTCACAAAAGGCTATAGTAGCTCTTTGTGTCTTTTCAGACGGCGTAAGCCGTGGGGACGTCGTCCTCGAGAACCGAAAGGGATTGCATTGACGAATTCGGCGATACTGGACCTCGCACGCCGCACGTTTCTCCGTGATGTGCCCCTCGACGCGTGCGCGGTGCGTGGTTTCGGCCATCCTGATACGCGAATCATCCGCCCCGGTGTTTCACACGAGGGTTTCATCGGTGATGCCGTATGCACCATTGGCGCCTTCGATGGAGTCCATCGCGGACACCGTTACCTTTTTCAGGCAACTATCCAAGACGCCCGTCGCCGTGGGGTTCCCAGCGTCATCTTGACGTTCGACCCCGATCCCGACGAGCTCTTTTTCCCAACGGCACGCATCCACAAGCTGCTTAACAACGAGGACCGACTTTCGTTTCTCACCAAGTTCGGGGCCGACTTCGTCGTGTGCCTGCCGTTCAACCGCGAGCTTGCCGCCCATAGCACGGAGGCGTTCTTCAAGACGTATGTCTTCCCCACGTTTATGCCCAAGGCCATTCACGTGGGTGCCGACTTCAAGCTGGGCGCAGGCAATGCCGGCAACGTGGCGGAGCTTCGCCAGTTGGGTTCGGTGCGTGGCCGTAGCTGGGAGGTCAACGGGTACGACTTGCTCTGCAATAGGGCGGCCCCCGTTTCCGCCACGCGCATTCGTCACCTTCTGATCGACGAGGGTGACTGCCGCATGGCAAACAACCTGCTCCAGCGTGCCCACTTTGTCCGCGGTACCGTTGTGCGCGGCAGGCAGAAGGGTCGCACCTTCGGCTTCCCCACGGCAAACGTCTCCCTCTCGTACCCTTATGTCGTGCCGGCCGAAGGCGTGTATGCCGGCCTTGTGCTCGTCGATGGCGTGGCATGGCCGTCTGCCATCAACGTAGGCATTCCCCGCACCTTTGCCGACGAGCCCAACTGCGCGAGCATCGAGGCGAATATGGTGGGCTTCAACGAGGACATCTACGGTCGCGAGGTTGCCGTTGCGTTTATCGAGAAGCTGCGTGGCCAGCAGAAGTTCGCCTCCCTTGACGAGCTTATGGCTGCAGTCAACGGCAACATCGACTGGGTGAGGACCAACATCGGGCCGACCGGCTTTAGGATTTAGCGTGTTCACTCCCGAAGAGAAGCAGAAGGTGCGCGAGGCGACCGACCTTGTGCAGCTTGTCGGCGAAACGGTGGCTTTGCGCCAGCGTGGCCATGACATGTGGGGCTGCTGCCCCTTCCATCACGAGAAGTCCCCGTCCTTTCATGTGATGCCTGACAGGGGATTCTGGAAGTGCTTCAGCTGCGGCAAGGGCGGCGACTGCTTCAACTTCGTGATGGAGCGCGACCACGTCGAGTTCCCCGAGGCCGTGCGCATCCTGGCCGACCGTGCAGGTATCGTGCTGTCCGATGACGGCTCGAGTTATAAGCGCGATCCCAACGCGACGCAAAAGGGCCGCTTGTATGAGGTCGTGCAGGCGGCGGCTGAGTTCTATCACGCCCAGCTCACCCGCTCGCGCACTCCAGCTGCGGCGGCTGCGCGTGACTATCTCGGGCATCGCGGCTTCGGCTCGGCGGTGGCACAGAACTGGACGTTGGGGTATGCGCCGGGCATGGGAGCACTGTCGCGCCATCTGTCTTCGCTTGGATTTTCGCCTCGCGAGATGGTCGACGCCAACCTGGCCATTCGCCGCGACGACGGCACGCTTGCCGACCGCTTCTACAACCGCGTGATGTTCCTCATCCGTGACGAGCGCGGCCGGGCCGTGGGTTTTGGCGGCCGCGTCCTCGACGACTCCAAGCCCAAGTACCTCAACACGTCCGACACGGCGGTCTTCCACAAGAAGGCGAACCTTTTCGCCCTCGAGCGGGCCAAGGCGTCTATCACCGCCAATCTTGAGGCCATCGTCATGGAGGGCTACACCGACGTCATCTCCTCCCACGAGGCGGGCATCACGAACTGCGTTGCCCCTTTAGGCACGTCGTTTACCTCTCAGCAGGTCAAGATGCTGTCGCGCTATCTCACGCCGGCAGGGGAGCGTCTGTCACGCGGTCGTATCGTCTGCCTGTTTGACGGCGACGAGGCCGGTCTCAAGGCGGCCGAGCGTGCGATGCAGTACGTCACGACCACGACCGCGGGCATGTACTGCGTCGTTCTCCCCGGTGGCATGGACCCTGCCGAGTACATTGCCGCGCAGGGCGTGCAGGCCATGCGCGACCGCATTGCCGAGCGCGTGCCGCTTGTGCGTTTTGTCATCGACCGCCATCTGGACCGTTTCGACATCTCTACGCCCGAGGCGAGGGCGTTGGCGCTTGCCGACGTCGTGGGCGCCATGGGGCCGATCAAGGGTAGCGTCTTGGCCGACGAGTACGTTGACTATGTGGCCGGAAGGCTCTTGGCCGACGTCTCGACGGTGCGTGCCGCACTTGCCAACGTGCGTTGGGTGGCTCCTCGTGAGGACGACTCAGATGATGCCCCGCTCATCAGCGCGCGTCAGCAGTCGTTTGATGTGCGCGACCCCGAGCCGTCATACGAGCACGTACAGCCAGCGCCCGTTGTTCCGCTTTTGCCTGAGGACGCCCGCGCCCTGCAGCTTGAACGCGAGCTTCTGAGCGCCTTGGCGGCCGACGTGCGCGTTGCGAAGTGCTATGCCGACCGCGTTGCCCAGCTCACCTGGCGTGATCCCAGCCATGAGGCGATTGCCTGGGCCATCATGGCGGTTCAAGACGACGCGACTCCGCTGCAGGTGCTCGATGACGCCGAGGCCGTGTGCCCGGGCGCCGCGCAGATCCTGGCTTCGGGCGCGCGCGAGATTGAGGCCGACAAGAGCGCCTGCGCGGTGGAGGTGCTGCTCGATGACATCGAGGCACGTGAGCTGCGCCGCGCTATCGAGGCGGGCCGCAGCGAGTTGCGCACTATCGACCCGCAGGACACGACGACCCTGCGCGACAAGATGGCGGCTCTTTCCGACCTCCAGCAGCGTCTTATGCAGCTGGAAGATAGGCGAAGAAAGCGCAACTAGGAGTGACTTTAGGGGTATAAATCGTCATAATCAATAAGTTGCACACTAGTCGTATTGTGTCCTGTTTTCAATCGGTTGAATGAATCAGACGCTCGTTACGGCACTTAGAGGCGAAAGGACCCGGTTTGAGCAGCGAAAACAGTGTGGAGGCTTTTTCTAGCGAACTCTCATCGGCTATCGAGAAGCTCATTGCGACGAGCAAGCCCCTCGGTACGGTGACGGAAGACGAGATTCAGGTTGCCCTGGCGGACGTCGACGTCGACGCCGATGAGCTCAATGTCATCTATGACCAGGTCCGCGGTGCTGGCATCGAGATCACGACCGCTGGCTCCGCTGAAATCTCCGAGGAGGACGACGAGTCTTTCGCCGAGGAGCAAATCGAGGAGGAGATCGACACCTCCGAGGCCGCCGTCGTTGATGCCGAGCTCGGCAATGCACCCGTTACCGAGATTACCGGCAAGAAGCGCCGCAAGCATTCCCCGCGACGCGACCAGACGCCCCAGCCTACCCAGCTCACGGGCGATCCGGTGCGCATGTACCTCAAGGAGATCGGCAAAGTCGACCTTCTGACCGCCTCCGACGAGGTCGACCTTGCCATGAAGATCGAGGCTGGCCTGGAGGCTTCGCGCAAGCTCGACGAGGCTCATGACAACGGCATCCAGCTTCCCCGCTCCGACCTGCGCCGTCTTACCAAGATTGAGCAAATCGGTGTCGAGGCCAAGCAGAAGCTCATCAGCGCCAACCTGCGACTCGTCGTCTCCATCGCCAAGCGCTATGTCGGTCGCGGCATGCTCTTCCTCGACCTCATCCAGGAAGGCAACCTCGGCCTTATCCGCGCTGTCGAGAAGTTCGACTACACCAAGGGCTTCAAGTTCTCCACGTACGCCACATGGTGGATTCGCCAGGCCATTACGCGCGCCATCGCCGACCAGGCCCGCACCATCCGTATCCCCGTGCACATGGTCGAGACCATCAACAAGCTCGTCCGCGTGCAGCGTGCGCTTCTCCAGGAGCTCGGCCGTGAACCTACACCCGAGGAGATTGCCGAGAAGATGGACATGACGCCCGACCGCGTCCGCGAGATTCAGAAGATCTCCCAGGAGCCCGTGTCGCTCGAGACGCCTATCGGTGAGGAGGAAGACTCCCAGCTCGGCGACTTCATCGAGGACTCTCAGGCCGTGGTTCCTCCGGATGCTGCTAGCTTCTCGATGCTTCAGGAGCAGATCTCTCAGGTGCTTGACACGCTTGCCGAGCGCGAGCGCAAGGTCATCGAGCTTCGCTTCGGCCTGGCCGACGGTCATCCCCGCACGCTCGAGGAGGTTGGCAAGGAGTTTGGCGTTACCCGTGAGCGTATTCGCCAGATCGAGAGCAAGACGCTTGCCAAGCTGCGTCACCCCTCTCGTTCGAGCAAGCTCAAGGACTTCATGGAGGAGTAATCCTCATATGTGTTCGAAATGTGTTGAAGTAAGATTCCAACAACTAGGACTTGCTTCGCCCGCTGAGATAAAGTATCTTTATTTCTTGCAAGCGCGTTTCTGAAAGCCGCATTCCCCGATAGCTCAATGGTAGAGCACTCGGCTGTTAACCGAGTTGTTGC
>USJP01000062.1 GCA_900555105.1 uncultured Coriobacteriaceae bacterium
GGTGGGCTGCCCGTCGGTATAGGGCTCGTCGAGCGCCACACCGTCTATATAGACCACGCCGTCGCGCAGGTCGATGGTCTGACCGCCAACCGCGATGACGCGCTTGATGAGCGTCTCGGAATGGTCGCGCGGATTGGTGAACGTAACGATCTCGCCAGGCTCGGGCATATCGGAAAGCGCGGTCGTGATCTTCTCAGCAAACACGCGGTCGCCAATTTGAATCGTCTGAAGCATGGATCCCGAGGGAATCTCAAACGGCTCCACAACCCAGGTGCGCAGCGCCAGGATTGCCAGCAGCATGATCGCAAAGGCGACCACGAACTCCATAACACCGGAGAGCCAGCCTTGCTTGCCGCCCTTCTCACCGCCAGGTTGCACCGCCGCGTCGACGGACTCGGCCGGGGCCTTTTCCTCGTCTGAACTCGAAGTGGTAATGTCGCTCACGAACCGGACCTCCTTGTCTCACATCGTTGGTGTGCCCAGCGAACAGACACGTGAAGGGTAATTGTAGTACCGATCAAGCGCATGAAGGGCGAGCTTTACGCACTTCTTACCGAAGAATGTCAAACAGGTCGAGAGCAGCCGCGCGCGAGTCCTCACCGGCGGCAATGCGCTCGAGGAGCTCCTCGGCGCGCTGCCTCTCCTTGTCGGTAAGGTCGGCCGTGGCGATAAGGTCGGGACGGCGCTCGCATGTGCGCACGATGGCGTCGGCCCTGCGCCACGCGGCGATCTTCGCATGGTCGCCGCTCAAAAGCATGGCAGGCACTTCCATCCCATGCGTCTGAGCAGGGCGGGTGTACTGCGCATACTCGAGAAGGCCGGCGCCAAACGACTCATCGACGCAGCTCTGGTCATCTCCGAGCACGCCGGGGATGAGCCGCACGACGGCATCGGTCACTGTGAGCGCCGCAAGCTCGCCGCCCGTGAGCACATAGTCACCCAGGGAGATGCAGCGGTCGGCACGCGAGTAGACGCGCTCGTCCATACCCTCGTAATGGCCGCAGACAAACAAGATGCGATCCTTATGGGAGAGTTCCTCGGCCAACGCCTGGCAAAAGGGCTCGCCCGTAGGGGTGAAGAAGACGGTATACGCGGGATTGTCGGGGCCAGCCAGCTCATCAAGGGCCTCAAAGAAAGGTTCGCATTTCATGAGCATGCCTTGCCCGCCGCCGTAGGGCGCGTCGTCAACTGTACGATGCCTGTCATGAGTCCAATCGCGCAGGTCATGCGCTGCAAACTCAAGGTAACCCGCCTTACGGGCCCTGCCCATGATGGACAGGGACATGATGGGCTCAAACATCTGGGGAAAGACGCCGAGGGTCTCGATACGAATGGCCACGGCTCTACTCCTCAGGCAGGATGCCGCGAGGGAGCCTGACCACAACCTGGCCCGACTCGTCCTCAGGAAGCTCAAGCACAACCTCTTCAAGAACCGGCACCAAAAACTCGCCGTACTTCTCTGACTGAACGACCCAGACATCGTTGGCCGGCAGCAGCATGAGCTCGGAGATTTCGCCCACGACGCCGCGAGTCTCGTCAACCATCTCGCAGCCCACGCAGTCGAGGAACTCGCGCTCCTCAACATACTCGGGCACGTCTTCACAACGCGCAAGCACGAGCTTGCCCACCAGGCGCTCGGCAGCGTTGAGGTCGCGGGCGCAGGATAACGCCACCAGGGGCGGTTCCTGCTCGCCCACCGAGGTCACGGTGCAAAAGCGGTCAGTTTCAAGGTCGGGAGGAGTCAGGCACACGCGCATGCCAGGCTTTAGACAAAAAGGGAGGCCGTCGAGTGCAACCGCGACGACCTCCCCTTTTTTGCCATGAGTCCGTGATATGCGCGCAACGTTGATGTATCCCGTCACGCTATCGTGGTTCATAAGCTTATCCCACAACCTCAACTTCGGCATTAATCTCGTCACGAGCAGCGCAGGCTCGGGCGAGGGTGCGAATCGACTTGATGACGCGGCCGTGACGGCCCACCACCTTGCCGACGTCCTCGGGGTCGACGTGGACTTCGATAAGCGAAGACTCGTCGGAGTCCGTCACGTCGATGATGATGGCGTCGGGGTTGTCGACAAGTGAAGCAACCATGTACTCAACAAGGTCGCACACATTGTCGCTCGGCATGACCTCGTCAGACACCTCGTCGACGATGTCGAGCGCCTCAGACATTACTGAGCGTCCTTGACCTGCTTGATCAGGCGGGCAACGGTCTCAGTGGGCTGAGCACCCTTGGCGATCCAAGAGTCAACCTTCTCCATATCCATGGAAACGAAGGAAGGCTCAACCATGGGGTTGTAACGGCCGACCTCCTCGACGTTGCGGCCGTCGCGGGGGCAACGGGCGTCAGCGACGACGATACGGTAGTAGGGGTTCTTCTTGGAACCGTGACGAGCGAGACGAATCTTGACAGCCAATGAAAGCTCCTCAGTACTTGTGGCGCGCAAGCCACAGATCGATACGTAGCGACTGATTATTTTACGACAAAGCCACACGAATTGCATCTGGAGTTTTCGCTTGTCTCAGCCATTCCACAAGACACCATATTCTGCTGAAATCACACTGGGGTTTGTCGTAAACCTGCGCAGGGACAAAGAATTCAGAATGCGTTCAGCCAGCCTGGATACCATTAACCTGAAATGGTACTTTAGCGAAGGAAAGGACGGCCACTATGAACGTGTTGATCGTTGAGGACGAGTCCAACCTCGCCGACGCCCTGTCTCACATACTTCAGGAAAGCAAGTACCACGTCGATTGCGCTAACGATGGCAAGACCGGCCTGGATTGGGCCCTCACGAACATGTATGACGCCATCGTCCTCGACGTCATGCTGCCCGGGATGGACGGCATCGAAGTGTGCCGTACGCTGCGCTCCAAAGGCATCTCCACCCCCGTCATCATGCTTACGGCGCGCTCGGAAGTGCGCGACAAAGTCGCAGGCTTAGACGCCGGTGCTGACGATTATCTCACAAAGCCCTTCGACCCCGAGGAACTGTGCGCCCGCCTGCGCGCACTCACCCGTCGCACGGGCGAGGTCGTACTCGACTCCGTAAGCTACGGCGACCTCGAGCTCGGCTTGGCCGACCTTGAGCTCAAATGCGCCGACAAGGCGGTGAGGCTGTCTCAGCGCGAAGGCGGGGTTATGGAGCTGCTCATGCGCTCCCCTCAAACCGTCTTCTCAAAGCAAGCCCTTCTCACCCGTGTCTGGGGCACGGAAGGAGAGACGGGCGTCAACAACGTCGAGGCCTACATATCATTCCTGCGCAAGAAGCTTGCTTTTTTGAAATCGAACGTCAGCATTGATACCATCAGGATGCTGGGATACAGGCTCAGCTGCCCGGAAGATTGCAAGGCATAGCCCCCTATTGAAGGACGCACCATGCTCAAAAAGCTGCGGCTGCGCATCATTGTTACCATCATGGCCATGGCGACCTTCGTGTTCGTCGTGGCCTTCTTTATCTTGTGCTCCACGATCTGGTACACCTCTTCCTCGGCATTCACGCATGAGCTGGAAGAGGCCGTGGCGAACGGCCCCACGGTAAGCGTCGACTTCAGCATCGGCGGCTGGAATCCCAGGTTCGACGCAGTGGGCGACGAAGGATCCGACGACGGTTCCTCCACTGACGACGAAGGCTCCCGCAAGCGCTCCCCACATGGCTCGTTTACACCCATCGCGCTCATCACCTTCGATCCCGACGAGGGAACGGTGGTGCAATACAATGCCGACTACGCTGCCATGTCACAAGCAGTACGCGCCACGGCAATCGAGCGGACCCTCGAGAAGGCCAACGGTTCGGGCATCTACACTGACCTGGGGCTTTTTTGGTGCATCCATTCCAATAAAGACGGCGAACTCGTCCTGGCCTTTGCTGACGCCGGTGCGTTTCTCTCCTCGATGCGAGCGACCGTGATGGGAATCTTGGCCGTCTTCGCACTCACGCTGGTTGCCGCGACCTTCGTGAGCATATTGCTCGCCCATCTCATTACCCGGCCCGTCAAACGCGCCTGGGACCAGCAAACGCAGTTCATCGCCGATGCATCGCACGAGCTCAAGACACCGCTCACTGTCATTCTCGCCGACACGGACATCATCGCAGCACATCCGCAGACCCAGGTCGCCGAGCAGATGAAATGGGTATGCGGCATCAAAGACGAGGCCAAGCACATGAAGGGCCTCGTCGAGGAGCTGCTCTTCCTTGCGCGAAACGATGAAGGCGGTGCAGGAGCGGGCACACGTGACAAGCAGGAGCCAATCAACCTGTCTGCCCTCACACAAGAGTCGTGCCTTGCTTTCGACGCCGTGGCCTTCGAGGCAAATGTCGAGCTCAATGAGGACATAGAAGACGGCGTGGAGATTCGAGCTGACAAAATTCAAGTCGAGCGCCTCATCAGGTCGCTCATCGATAACGCCGTGAAGTACGCCGGCACGCAGGGCCGCGTCACGGTAAAGCTGCGCAGAAAGAAAAAGGACCGCGCGGTATTTACCGTCAACAACACCGGTCCGGTCATCCCTGACAACGAGCTTCCCCACGTTTTCGACCGTTTCTGGAGAAGCGACACCTCGCGCACGCGCGGCACGACGGCAAGCTATGGGCTGGGATTGGCAATCGCGAAAAGCATCGCACAGGCCCAAGGTGCGGACATGTCTGTCACAAGCACCGAAAGGGACGGCACGACCTTTACTGTCGAATTCTAGCTGGCGCAAAAAACTGCCGGTGCAGCACCCTGGCCCCTTGCATGGGACAGGGACGCCGCACCGGCAGTCTCGTAATAACGCGTGTCGCAAGAACTTAGTTCTCGCCGAGCTCCTTGGCAGAGTTCAGGGAATCGGCATCGGCGTCCTCGGACTCGGCGTTCTGGCGGTCGGAGCTGCCGTGGCCGAGCTCGGTGACCACGCCATCGACGTACTCAGCACGCGGGGCGTCGGCCCAGAGCTTCTCCAGGCGGTAGAAAGCGCGAGCCTCGGGCTGGAAGACATGGGCGATGACGCTGCCGAAGTCCATGATGTCCCAGGAGTTGTCCTCACGGCCGTCGATGGCAACGGCACGCACGTCCTTGGGACGAAGCTGGTTCTCGACCTCGTCGACGATGGCGTCAACCTGGCGGTTGTTGTCGCCGGTGCCGATGACGAAGAAGTCGGCGATGTCGGCGATGCCGCGCAGGTCGATGATGAGAATGTCATGGCCACGCTTGTCGTCGATGATGCGCGCAACCTCGTAAGCGAGTTCCTGAGAGTTCAAAGTTACTCCTTGTCTTCAGACGCCGGGGCGTCAGTTCTGCAATCGTTCCAAACATCTAAGGCACCAGGATATACGAAGCGCCCCGATTTCAAAAGATAGATGAGGCCCACCCTCACGCACTCGGCGTAAACCTGCCGAAGCGGTGCGGTACGGGCAAGCTTCCTGATGTCGTCCACGAAACCGCCTTCGCGGCCGGGCTCGATCATGTCGGCGACGTAGACGACCATGTCGAGGTCGGTCATGCCAGGCGCGCCCGTTGTATGGCGCGCAATGGCCTGAAAGACCTCGGCGCCCAGCTCGGAGTACTCCCGAGGCAGGCTCGCCGCAGCCGTCAGGCCATGCAGCACGGGCAAGGCGCCATCCACACGGGGAACGTCGATGCCATACTCGTCGACCTTGCCCCACAGCTCCTCCGGGCTCAGCTTCTTGTCCCAATCGTGCAGCAAGCCCGCAGCCTCGGCCTCAAACTCGTCGACACCGAAACGCTGCGCCAGCCACAGGGCCGTGGCTGCCACGCCGAAGGAGTGCTTGAGGCGCTTGCCCCAAAGCCGCTCGGACACGTCGTTGCGCAGGCGCGCCATAAGAGCAGCCTGCTCAGGGGCATAGAGGGGGTCGAGGGCGCAATAACCCTTATCCCAAGGTGCTGCCTTCGAAGCAGCCTTGTTGTCTTTTGACATCAATCATGCCCTTCAGAATTCAGCGAAAACGATAGAGCCCATGAGCGCGTATGTAATCCAAAACGCGCGGATCAAGCATGCCGGAGACATCAGCGCCTCGCGCAAGCAGGGCGCGCAGCTCCGTGGAGGAAAGGGGCGGCACATGGGCATCCAACACATGCACCCGTGCATCGGGTTCGAAGGCGCGCAGAGCCGCAACATCGCGTTCGAGCTCCTCCCCCGCCCTGCCTGCGACCGCAATCTCGGCAAGCCCAAGCACACGCCTGGCACAGTGCCAATGCGGCAGCGCATGCAGCGAGTCAGCCCCAAGAATGAACACGAGGCGCGCCGGAGGCGGCCAGGAGCGGCGCAACTCTTCAAGCGTGTCAACCGTGTACGTGATGCCAGGCCGTTCAACCTCCATTGCGCTCAACGCGCAGGCGGGCTCTCCTTCGAGCATGCAGGAGAGCATCGCAAGCCGATGATGGGCGCTCGTCACCTCGCGGTCGCGCTTGAACGAGGGACAACCGGCCGGGATGTAGAGCACCCCATCGAGGCCCAGCTCCCGTCTGGCAGCACGGGCAAGCTCAAGGTGACCGAGATGCGGCGGGTCGAACGTTCCGCCCATCACGCCCAATGCCGCATCCGGGTTCCAGGCAAAAGGCATGTCCGAAGACATCCTTAGCGAACCTGCCCGTTACCCCGGCACACATACTTCGTGCTGACAAGCGCTCCGGCGCCCATGGGCCCGCGCGCATGCAGCTTCTGGGTCGAGATGCCAATCTCGGCGCCCAAGCCAAACATGCCGCCGTCGGTAAAGCGCGTCGAGGCGTTCACATATACGGCCGCCGCGTCCACCCCGGCAAGAAACGCCTGGGAGGCGGCATAGTCACACGTCACAATGCACTCAGAGTGACCCGTGCCGTACCGATTGATGTGCTCGATAGCCTCTTCGATACCGTCGACAACCTTGCAGGACAGCTCAAACGCGAGATACTCGCGCCCCCAGTCCTGCTCCTGAGCAGCAATGCAACACGAAAGACCGAGGTCTTGCGCAACTTGGAGCGTCGCCTCATCACCATGGACCAGAACGTTCCATTCCGCACAAGCACCGAGCAGCATGGGAAGAAACTCTGCGGCGCATGCCTGGTCGACAAGCACAGACTCGCACGCGTTGCACACACCGGGCCTTGAGCACTTGGCATTGTGGAGGATGTCAAGCGCCATGGCCTGATCGGCCTGGGCATGCACATAGGTGTGGCAGTTGCCCGTACCCGTCTCGATGACCGGGACCTTGGAATTCTGCACGCAGTTCTGGATGAGGCCGGCGCCGCCGCGAGGAATGAGGACATCGACAAGGCCCACGAGACCGAACAGCTCCTCGACAGCCGCATGTCCAGGCGAGGCAAGCAGGCACACCGCGTCGGCCGGCAGGCCACACGACACGAGCGCATCGCGCAGCGCCTCGACAATGGCCTCGCACGACCTTGCCGCCATCGAGCCTCCACGCAGGATGCAGGCATTGCCGGCCTTCAGGCAGATGCCTGCGGCGTCGGAGGTCACATTGGGGCGCGCCTCGTACACGATGGCGACCACGCCCATGGGAACCGTCACCTTCTGCACCGAGAGGCCGTTGGAAAGCACGCTGCCCTCAAGCGTGCGTCCCAACGGATCGGGCTGGGCGGCAACCTCTTCGAGACCGCGCGCCATCGCTTCGACGCGCCCCTCGTCAAGCATGAGGCGGTCGACAAG
>USJP01000063.1 GCA_900555105.1 uncultured Coriobacteriaceae bacterium
CAGCTGCGATCCCAAGACGCAGATTCGCGACATCAAGCACCTCGTGCACAACGGCTACCGCATCAAGCGCATCTGCCCGGTTGACATGTTCCCCCACACCGACCACGTCGAGAACGTCGTGCTGCTTGAGCGCGCGCCGCGCAACCAGTTCGGCCATCGTCGCAACTCTCACAAGGACGAGCGCGGCGGCAAGCGCTAGGTCGCACTGAACTTCTCCGAGTTACACAAAACGCCCTGGGAACAGCCTCGTTCCCAGGGCGTTTTTTTATTGCCTGATATGAGGCAAGCCTCAAACCTAGTCGATCTTCACCTTGTTGTCGGGGCACACGTGCACACGGTCCTCGGCAAGCAGCTGGATGACGGCCGGGTATAGCTCGTGCTCCACCTCGTGGATGGCAGCCTCAAGCTCATCGCAGGTCATCCCCTCGCGCACAACAACCGGCTGCTGGGCGATGATGGGACCGCAGTCGTAGTCAGCGTTGGCAAAGTGCACCGTGACGCCCGTTACCTTCACGCCGCGCTCGAAGGCATCCTGAATGGCATGGGCCCCCTTGAAGGCAGGCAACAAAGCCGGGTGCAGGTTCACAATGCGGTTGGGGAACGCCTCAAGCAGCGGCTCGCGCACCATGCGCATGTAACCGGCCATGATGACGTAGTCCACGCCATGGTCGAGCAGCGCGGTGGCAATGACCTCGTCGGCCGCGATGGGGTCAGCACGGTACAGGTCGGGCGTGAGCGACATCGTGGGGATGCTCGCCTGCGCGGCACGCTTGAGACCGTAAGCGCTCTCGCGGCTCGCGATGACAATCTCGATGCTGGCATCGAGCGTTCCGTCAGCAATGCGGTCGATGATTGCCTGCAGGTTCGTGCCCGAACCGGAGATAAGGACGCCGAGCTTGACAGTCACTGGTATGCCCCTTACTTGTAGATGACCTGACCGGTACCCTTGACGATGCGACCCACGGGGAAGACGGTCTCGCCGGCAGCCGTGAGCGACTCGGCGATGTCGTCGACCGCGTCAGGGTCGCACACCACGCACATGCCCACGCCCATGTTGAACGTGCGGTATGCCTCGGTGTCAGAGAGGTTGGCAGCCTCCACGGCAGCCTGCACCACAGGGGGCACGTCCCAGGTGCCCCACTCAACCTCGGCGTCGAGGTTCTCGGGAAGCACGCGGTTGAGGTTCTCGGTGATGCCGCCGCCGGTGATGTGAGCCACGCCGTGCACGGGAAGACCAGCCTCAAGCAGGCCGAGGATGGGCTTGACGTAGATGCGCGTGGGCTTGAGCATCGCGTCGACCAGGCTCTCGCCGCCGAAGCGGTCCTGGGGAGCGGTGTACTGGGTAAGGTCGGCGCTCTCGTCGATGAGCACGCGGCGAGCCAGCGAGTAGCCGTTGGAATGCAGGCCCGAAGAGGCGATGCCCAGGATGGCGTCGCCTTCCTGCACCATCTCGGGCAGAATCATCTTGGGACGGTCGACGACGCCCACGCAGAAGCCAGCGAGGTCGTAGTCGTCCTTGGCCATGACGCCGGGGTGCTCGGCCATCTCGCCGCCCACAAGGGCACAGCCGGCCTGACGGCAGCCCTCGGCGATGCCACCCACGATCTGGGCAACGTGTTCGGCCTCGATGTGACCAATGGCGATGTAGTCGAGGAAGAAGAGGGGCTCGGCGCCCGAGGCGAGCAGGTCGTTGACGCACATGGCGACCAGGTCGATGCCCACGGTCTCATGACGGTCGAACAGCTGGGCCAGGCGCAGCTTCGTGCCGACGCCGTCGGTGCCGCTCACGAGCACGGGGTCAGCCATGTCCTTCAGCTTGGCGGCGCTGAACAGGCCGCCGAAACCACCCAGGCCGCCGATGACCTCGGGGCGCTTCGTGGTGGCGACGCACGCCTTGATGGCGTCGACCGCGCGGGCACCCTCGGTGGTATCGACGCCGGCGTCCTTGTAGGTGAACTGCTGCTTTGCGCTGTCCATTTACTCGTACTCCTTTTCAATCTCGCGGGCGACATCGCTCACGCTGCGGTGGCTGTTTGCCGAAGCCTTGGTCAGGTTGTTGGGGGTGTAACCATCGAGGAACTTGCCCTGCGAGAACACTGCCGGGATCTCGACGGGATAGGCGCCGTCGAAGCACGAGCAGCAGTAGCCGCCCTCAGGCACGCACGAAAGCAGGCCCTCGACGCTCAGGAATGCCAGGCTGTCGGCACCGATCCACTCACAGACCTCCTCGGGGGTCTTGCGAGCGGAGATGAGCTGGTCCTGCGTGTCGGTGTCGATGCCGTAGAAGCAGGGCCACTTGACCTCGGGGCTCACGATGCGCATGTGCACCTCGGTGGCGCCTGCCTCGCGCAGCATGCGCACAATCTGCTTGGAGGTGGTGCCGCGCACGATGGAGTCGTCCACAACGACGACACGCTTGCCCTCGATGGTCTCGCGCAGGGGGTTGAGCTTGAGGCGCACGCCCAGCTCGCGCATCTCCTGCGTGGGCTGGATGAACGTGCGGCCCACATAGCGGTTCTTCACGAAGCCGGTGCGGCACGGGATGCCGCTGGCACGGGAGAAGCCTTCGGCACCGGGAAGGCCCGAGTCGGGCACACCAATGACAAGGTCGGCCTCGACGGCGCTCTCGCGTGCCAGCTGCTCGCCCATCTTCACACGCATCGACTGCACGCTGGCGCCGTCCATGACGGAGTCGGGACGCGCGAAGTACACGTGCTCGAAGATGCACAGGGCCTTCTTGCGCGGGGCCACCGCGCGCTCGCTCACGAGGCCCTCGGCGTTGATGCGCAGCACCTCGCCGGGTTCGACCTCACGCACAAACTCGGCACCCAGGATGTCGAAGGCGCAGGTCTCGCTTGCCACACACCATCCGGCGTCGTTGGGCAGCTTGCCCAGCACGAGCGGACGGATGCCGTTGGGGTCGCGGAAGGCGTAGAGCGACTCGCCGTTGATGAGCACCATGGCATAGGCACCCTCGAGCAGCTCCATCGTGCAACGGATGCCCTCGCGGATGTGCCTCGTGTTCTGCGTGAAGTAGCCGATGAGGCGCGTGGCCACCTCAGAGTCGGTGTTGCTCATGAAGGGAACGCCCAGGTCGATGAGCTGGCGGCGCAGCGAGTCGAAGTTCACGAGCGTGCCGTTGTGCGCCAGTGCGATGATGACGTCGCCGATGGTGGACAGGTGGGGCTGGGAGCCGGCCCAACCGCGGCCACCCGCTGTGCCGTAGCGCACATGGCCGATGGCCAAGTCGCCCTTGAGGCTGGCGATGTCGCTGTCGGAAAACACCTGGGTCACAAGGCCCTCGTCCTTGCGCACGAGCACCGTGGAGCCGTCGCCGATGGCGATGCCGGCCGATTCCTGACCGCGGTGCTGCAGGGCGTGCAGGGCGAAGTAGGTCATACGGGCAACGTCCTTGCCCGGCGCCCACACGCCGAAAACGCCGCATTCCTCCTCAGGATGATCTGCCGGGGCGTTGGGGTCGAACAGGTCGTCGAGCTCGTCTGCGGGGTACATGTTCCTTTTAAGCCTCTCCGTCGTTTGAGACGCCCGCTGCCTCGTCGGCGGCGGACTGGATGCCTGCGACTTGCTGATACGTCTGGTCCTGCGAGAGCACGGAGTTGTCGCGCTCCACGCATACCAGCATGGTGCGCTCGTTGTCCGTTGCATAACTGCACGTTGAAAGTATATAGATGTGGGACACGCCTGCAGAGGTCGCACCAGCAACAGAGGCACTTGACCGCGAAATGAGCGATTCCACATACGCTTGGAAGCTCGCATCGTCGGCAAAATCGAACTGCAGGACGTCCGTATCATAGCCCGACACCACAAGCGAGCACAGCGGCTGGAGCGTATGGAGCGTGCCGTCAGCTGTCACGTAGTACACCTCACGCACGGTGTCGAACTCAGACTGCTCAGAATAGTCGGCCACGCGCGCGAACATCGCGCCGTTCTTGAGGTGATGGCCGTATATGACGGTGACGCGGTCGGTCAGAGCGCTGGAGCTGCGACAATCCAGAAAAACAGAACCAGCGAGGTTGTACTGGCCCAGGAAAGTGTGCTCGAGGTACCAGTCGTTGTCGGAGTGCTGGGCGACCGGGTAGTTCACCGGCGTGTCGGGAATCTGCACCCAGCCCACGATCTCGGGGTTCTGAGAGGTCAGGGCAGCGAAGTCGACCGTGGGCGTGCCACTCACCTGGTCCTGCTCCACAGCCTCCTCCACAAGCGAGGCGTACTCCTGGTTGCCCACCTCGTACTCCGCCTGCGTGTTCATATACATGTAGGCAGCGATGCCGATGGTCACAAGGCCCACCACAAGGAGGAGGATCGCGAGCGCGAGCATGCCCTTCGAGCCCTTCTTCTTGCGTGGGGGCTCGGGAGGTTGCGACGAGGCAAAATGACTCGATGCCGCCTTGTTGAAACCAACGGCGGCCTGTTGCTGCGTCGAATCGTAACCGGCATACCCATAGGACTGCTGAGTCTGCCCATAGCCATCGTCAGACATGCCATACCCCGCGTCATCGTAGGCGTACGAGGACTGCGCAGGTTGCTGACGGGTGAATTCGTCAGTGCCATAGAGTCGGCCCGAAGAACGTGGTGCCGTGTAATACTGGGGATTCGAGCGACTGAACTGGTTGCGGTCCCCACCGCCACTCTGGCTAGGCAAGCTTGCCGCCGAGGATCTTGGCCGCAGACGGCTTGTCGAAATTGCCCTGGGTGCGCTCCCCAAGCTCCTTCATGACCTTGCCCATTTCCTTCTTGGAAGTGTAGCCACCCGCCGCGCAGATCTCGTCGATGAGGGCTGCGAGCGCATCGCCCGAAAGCTGGGCGGGAAGCAGCTCCTCAAGCACCTTGACCTGCGTTTCAAGCATCGCGGTGCGCTCAGGGTCGGTGCCAGCCTTGCGGGAGTACTCCAACGTCTCGGAGGTCATCTTGATGAGCTTCTTGACGCAGGCGGTGACGTCGGCCTCGGTGACTTCGCGACGCTCGTCGACCTCGATCTTCTTGAACTCCTCGTTGACCTGACGCAGGATGGAAAGCCGCGGCTTGTCCTTGGCGCGCATAGCGTCCTTGATAAGCTCCAGAATCTCACTTTTTTGCATATGTCCTCCCTGGGCTCGTGCCGCACATAGCGCGGTGGTTAAAAACAAAAGGGTACCTGCCCAGGATACGACAACGAGATGGTCGTTTGGGGGTTGTGGATGCAAAATGCGGTTGTTTCTACGATACGGGTTCACCTGAGCAAAGGTATGGTATGCTTTGCCTTGTGCGGGCATCGCCAAGCGGTAAGGCCCCAGCTTCCCAAGCTGGTATTCGCGGGTTCGAATCCCGTTGCCCGCTCCATCGAATCTCAAGCGGTCGGTATCCCAAGGGTGCCGGCCGCTTTTTGTTGCACCTCGCGTTGCACTTTGGCCCCAAAACGCAAACAGGCCAGACGATTTACACCGTCTGGCCTGCGTTTTTGCAATGGTGGGCCGTGTGGGGGTCGAACCCACGACCTTGGGATTAAAAGTCCCCTGCTCTGCCAACTGAGCTAACGGCCCGCATCGGCTGATAGTACCTCATCTGCAAGCGTTCAACAGCGACAACGTTGCAGATTCACCGCTTGAACAATCAGAAAATCTCACCTTGGACAAGACGCTACAGGTCAAACAAGGCGCGGCGCACCTCAGGCTCGTCTTCAGGCTGCGCGGCAACGAGCACCGTGGCGCCCGGAGTGATGAGCGTCGAGGGGGCCACAGGCCGGTAGGCGCCATCGGACCACACAGCCAAAAGTGCGGCTTGCCCAGGCAGGTCGATCTCGCTCACGCGACGAGCGCTCTCGGCACCCCCCGACAAACCGGCGGTCAGCACCTCCATGAGGACGAACCCGTCGTGCACCAGCGGCATGACGTTGCGCTCGCCCGACGACATCACCACGGCCGACTGCACCATGTTGGCGATGGCCGTGGTCGAGCTCACCGTCTCGATGCCCATCTTCACAAAGATGCGCTCGTTGCGGGGGTCGTTGACGCGCGCGACCGTACGCGCCACGCGATACAGGGTCGCGGCGATCTCGCACGATGCAAGGTTGTCGTCATCATGACCTGAAAGCGCGCAGTACACGTCGGCATCCATGATGCCGGCGTCCACGAGCGCTTTGGTGTCGCAGCAGTCACCCTTGATGACCATCACGCGACCTGTGAGATGCTCGGCGAGAATCGAGGTGTGGTCCTCGTCGTTCTCGACGATGGCAACCTCGTGGCCGGCCGCCAGCAATAGCTTTGCAGCCGCCTCTCCTACCTTGCCGCCGCCGCCCAATACGAAGTACATACGCTACTTCCTTCCCACAAGGCCCACGAGGACAGATGCAGCCGGGGGCTTTACCTGCTCAGCCTCGCCCTTCATGTATTCGGCCAACTCCGGCAGGGCGCTTTCATGTGCAACGGCCACCACCGTGTCGCCGTCGTGCAAGAACATGTTGTGCGCCGCCAGGAACTGCTCGCCGTCGTGCTCGAAGAGGGCCACGTGCACCTCACCCAACGCCTCGAGGTCACGCACATGAATGACGCCCGGCACATGCAGGGTAAACGAAAGAACCTCGTACTCGCCGTAGGTATCGAGGTGGTGGGCCCTGCGTGCACGCACCTTCGTGACCATGTTCTCAGCCACAAGCTCGGTGTCGCATAGGTAGTCCAAGCCCAGCTGCTGATACAGCTTGATGTGTTCGGGATTGATGAGGCGCGTGAGCACATGGGGCACAGAGTAGAGTCGGCGGGCAACCTCGCTTGCCATGAGGTTCACGTTGTCCATGCTCGTGACGGCAGCAAACGCGTCGCAATCCCTGATGCCGGCCTGCTCCAGAACGCTCTCATCATAGCCATGCCCCACCACGCGCGTGCCCTGAAACTCGCTCGACAGGCGCGCGAGTGCCGCAGCGTCGATATCGATGACGGTCACTTGGTTTTCGGGGGTGTCGAGCACCTCGGCCAGCTGCTTGCCAACGCGACCGCACCCTACGACGATGATCTTCACGTCATTCCTCCTATACGCACGTGGCCGCCCTGCGGCTCACCCCTTGGGGCCCGCAAGACGGCCACTCGCGTTGTTACTTCATTCGTGCATGCGTGCAAGCCATAGGGCTTTACGCGTTCTTGATGACCTCGACCACCATGTCCACAGCGTCCTCGATGGCGTTGATGTCGAGCTTCTCGGGCGAGTCGCCGGTCCAGTGGGCGTTGGCAGGCACACCATCCTGCACGCCGCACAGCGTGACGGCACGGCAGCCCTGCTCAAGCGCGATGCTGGCATCGCTTGCACGCCACGGCATGCGCTCCAGGGCGACGGGGCGGTTGATGCCCTGGCTCGCCTGACCAAAGATGTTGACAAGACGGCGGTCGGCCTTCACACGAGAGCTATCGGCGGCTTCCTCGACCACGAGAGATTGGCGACCCGCGCCCAGGCACTCAAGGTTGATGAAGTAGGCGCCCCGCAGCTCGCTGCGGTAGCTCGCGATGAAGTCGCGGATACCGGCGTTGCCGGCCTCTCCGGCGCCCGTGAGCACGAACCACACCTCGTGGGACGTGAGGTCGCGGTCACCCAGGCGCATGGCTGCACGACGGGCGCGGGCC
>USJP01000064.1 GCA_900555105.1 uncultured Coriobacteriaceae bacterium
GGTTCCCGTGAGCGTGTAGGTCTGCCCGGCGGTAAGCTCGTACTCGCCATCCTCCAGGCCGCAGCAACGCAGGCTGTCGGAGATGATAATCACGCGGTCGGCGCCGAAGAGCTCGAAGGCCATGCGAACCATGGCGGGATGCACGTGCACGCCGTCGGTGATGATCTCGGGCGTGATGCCCTCGGCCTCAGCACCAGCGGCAATGGGGCCGGGCTTGCGGTGATGGAGGGACGGCATTGCGTTGAAGAGGTGCGTCATGTGGCGCGCGCCGGCCTCAAAAGCCGCCTTTGCGGTGTCGTAGTCGGCGCACATGTGGGCGAGGGAGATGCGCACCTTGTCGTGCATCTCGCGGATAAAGTCGAGGTTGCCAGGCTCTTCGGGGGCCACGTCCACAAGCTTGATACGGCCGCAGGCCGCCTGCTGCAGCTCGGTGAATTCCTCGATGCTTGCCGCGCGCACATACTCGGGGTTTTGGGCGCCCACCTTGTCAGGCGAGATGTAAGGGCCCTCCATGTTCATGCCCACGAGCTCAGCCTCGCCGGCTTCGGCTTCGAAGGCGCCGACGTTGCCCATGATGGCCATCAGACGGTCGTGTGGCAGGGTCATCGAGGCAGGGCAGATGGCGGTGATGCCCTGCTTTGCCTCGTAGGCTGCCATGCGGTGCAGGCCCTTGGCGCTTGCGTCGGAAAGGTCGTCGCCCATGCAGCCATGGAAGTGCAGGTCGATGAGACCGGGAATGACATAGCAGTCGCTTGCGTCAAGCTCGATGCCTTCGCTGGCGCAATCTTTTTCGGCAATCGTAGAGCTGCTGACCCAAACGTCGCCAGCGGCAAAGCAGCCTGCGTCGAAAACATCTCCGCCCGTAACGCAACGCACCTGTTCAAGTGCACTATCCATCGCGCTCATACCTTGTATACCGCCTTTCCTGGTAAAGACGTAGCCCGTATAAACAGACTGACATTCAGCACATATTCTGACGCTCATTGTAGGAGCAAACCAAGCGTGTAATCGCGTCTGGTAAAAAGGTCGCAAGTTCCCACATGGGAGACTCATGCCTGATGGGTGCAAATTCCAATGCATGGGACTTGTGTTTGGCCCAAAGGCATACGTCCACATGCAAGAGAACCAAATCCACCGGATTGAGCATTTCTGCTCACGAATTGCCACTGGTGATACAAGCTCTCGGGTTTCGTGCACATGGTTTGCCTTCGACAGGGGGCTCCAACTTTCATGTGCAGGATTCATCCCATAAAAAAAGCCGCAGGCCCCCCGTTGGGAACCTGCGGCCTCATCAGGCGCATGAATTGGCCGGTACTTGCCTTACAGCAGGCTTGCAGCGTCCTTGTCGAGCACCACGGTCACGTCGGGGTGGAACTGTAGGATGGAGGCGGGGACGCGAGGGGTCACAGGGCCGGTGAGGGCGTCGCGCACAATCTGGGCCTTTGCAGTGCCGTTGGCCACGAGGAGCAGCTTGCGGGCGCGCATGATGGTGCCGATGCCCATGGAGCGGGCATGGGTGGGCACCTCGTCGATGGAGTTGAACAGGCGGCTGTTGGCCTCGCGGGTCATCTCGGTGAGCTCGACGCGGTGGGTCTGCTTCTCAAAGACGTCATCGGGCTCGTTGAAGCCGATGTGGCCGTTGTGGCCGATGCCGAGGAGCTGGATGTCAACGCCGCCGGCCTCCTCGATGGCGCGGTCATAGGCGTCGACGCCGTCCTCGACGTCAAGCGCCTGGGCATCGGGGGTGTGGGTCTTGGCCACATCGATGTCTACGTGGTCAAAGAGGTTCTGCTGCATGAAGTAGCGGTAGCTCTGGGGATGGGTGCCCTCCAGGCCGCAGTACTCGTCGAGGTTGAACGACTGGCACTTGGCGAAGCTGAGGTCGCCCGCCTCATAGCGCTTCACCAGGTCGGCGTACAGGCCGATGGGGGTGGTGCCCGTTGCCAGGCCCAGGACACAGTCCGGCTTGGCCTCGATGACGGCGGCGATTTCGTCGGCGGCCAGTCGGCTCATCTCTTCATACGTGTCGGCAACGATCAGCTTCATGCCATATGCCTTTCTTCAGCGATACCTGTTGTGTAACAAACTAGCGCACATCATGGTACCACGCCGATGGCTGGTAGAGACCTGTTTCCCAACCGTTCGGGGCATAGCTCTATAAAAGCGGTCGTGCGGCTGGGGTATAATCGGCCGACACACTGTTTTTGGTTGAGGAGGATGCCCGTGGATGTAAAGCGCTGTGCGGCCGTTGTGGCCGCCGCCGAGTGCGGCACGATGTCCGCCGCCGCCAAGAAGCTCGGCTATACGCCTTCGGGCATCATTCGTCTTGTCGACTCCCTCGAGGAGGAGTTGGGCTTCTCGGTGCTCGTGCGCAAGACCACGGGTGTGGAGCTCACCCCTGAAGGCCGTAGGATGCTTCCGCTTTTCGAGCAGATCACCGCAGCCGACGAGCAGGTGCGTCAGACCGCAGCTCGCATCCGCGGCATGTCCGAGGGTGCCATCGTCATCGGTGTGCAGTCCAACGTCGCCTCGTATTGGCTGCCCGACGTGCTGCGCGACTTCCAGACGCGCTACCCCAACCTACAGGTCCGCGTGGTCGAGGAGGGCACAGACCAGCTGCGCCGTCTGCTTGAGCAGCGCCGCATCGACTGCATGGTGTTCTATGAGGGCCATGCCAAGCTCGACTGGATCAGTCTGGGTCGCTGTGAGCTCGTTGCATGGGTTCCCGCAACGTCGCACCTCGCCCAGGACTCAAGCGTGCTTCTGGCCGAGCTTCAAGGGGAGCCTTTCATCCGCATTCATCCGGCCGATGAGACCTACGAGGAGAAGATCCTGCGCGAGAAAAGTGTCGAGCCCAACGTGCGCTTTGCAACCGACGACACCTTCACGGCATTTCGCATGGTGTCGGCAGGTCTGGGCTGCACACTGTGCATGGGCGGCATCGCCGACGGCTTCGAAGGCGACGTGCGTGTTATGCCCCTCTCCCCGCAACGCTTTTTCGAGTTTGGTATCGCGACGCTGCCTGGATCGGTGTTCTCGCCTGCCATGGAGGAGTTTGTCTCAGTGGCTCAGGAGCATGCCGGCGACTGGCCCATCCTCTCGGAGGTGTAGAGGGGACTCACGCACTGCTTTGTTGTTCCAAATCGTATAAATGAATAGACTCATTATCACAAAATGTGTTGACATAGCCCCAAGCAGTGGTACATTGCCGTGGTAACAATCGGCAATGCGAGTTTGGGGTGTACATCATGGTCGCAAAGATCTGTCTCGTCTTGATATTCTTTGGCGTGGCAATCGGGGTGGGCATCTATTGTCGCCGTTCCACCTCGAGTGTTGACGGCTTCGTTCTTGGCGGTCGCAACGTGGGCCCCTGGCTCAGCGCGTTCGCCTACGGTACGAGCTACTTCTCCGCCGTCGTTTTCGTCGGCTATGCCGGCCAGTTTGGCTGGAAGTACGGCCTGGCGGCGTTTTGGGCAGGCGTCGGCAACGCCCTGCTCGGCAGCCTTCTTGCCTGGTGGGTTATGGGCGCCCGTACCCGCGAGATGACGCACCGCCTTGATGCGAAGACCATGCCTGAGTTCTTTGGCAAGCGTTATGGCTCCAAGGCGTTGCGCGTGGCTGCAGCCGCTATCATCTTCGTCTTCCTTATCCCGTACACCGCAAGCGTGTACAACGGCCTTTCGCGCCTGTTCGGCATGGCATTCGGTCTGCCCTATGAGGTGTGCGTCATCGCCATGGCGCTCATTACCTGCGTGTATGTCGTGGTAGGCGGGTATATGGCCACGGTTGTGAACGACTTTCTCCAGGGTATTGTCATGCTTGTGGGCATCGTCGCCGTCATTGCGGCTGTCTTGGGCGACAACGGCGGCTTCATGCAGGCCATGACCACGCTCTCCCAGGTTGACAGCGGTACGGGCTTCCAAGGCGTCTTCACCTCGATGTTCGGCCCCGATCCTGCCAACCTGCTCGGTGTCGTCATCCTCACGTCGCTGGGTACCTGGGGTCTGCCGCAGATGGTGCAGAAGTTCTACGCCATCAAGGACGGCCCGGCCATCAAGCAGGGCGCCATCGTCTCGACTGTTTTCGCGCTTGTCGTCGCTGGCGGAAGCTACTTCCTGGGCGGTTTTGGCAGGCTGTACGCCGACACTATCGAGTACCAGGCAAACGGCACGCCGGTGTACGACTCCATTATCCCCTCGATGCTCTCGACCCTGCCTGACGTGCTTATTGGCGTCGTGATTGTGCTGGTGCTTTCTGCTTCTATGTCGACGCTTGCGGGTCTCGTCATCAACTCTTCGTCCACCCTCACGCTTGACCTGCTCAAGGGCAACGTCGTAAAGAACATGGACGAGAAGCGTCAGGTGGGTTGGATGCGCGCCTTCATCGTGGTGTTCATCGTGGTCTCCGCCGGCCTCGCCCTCTTCCAGTATCGTTCCAGCGTCGCGTGGATTGCTCAGATGATGGGCATCAGCTGGGGCGCCCTGGCGGGATCCTTCCTCGGCCCCTTCGTGTGGGGCCTGTACTCCGGCAAGATTTCCAAGGCGGCTGTGTGGGCGAGTTTCATTGTGGGCGTGGGCCTCACCACGGGCAACATGATTGCAGGTTTCTTCGGTTGCGCGCTCATTGCCAGCCCCATTAACTGCGGCGCCATCGCGATGGTCGCGAGCCTCATCATCGTGCCGCTTGTGAGTCTCGTCACGCCGAGCGTGCCCTTCGACGTGAAGCCTCCCACGCGCATGGGCGCCATCGACCGCGAGATTGCCGAGGAGTTCGCCGAAGCCGAGAAGTAAACGCCTCAGGGGATGTACGAGGCATGTTCAAGCGCGTCGTCTGCAGCCTTGTCTGCGGCGGCGCGCTCTTTCTTTGCCGAGGGGTGAGCCTGCTCGGCCCAGGCGAGCGCGATGCAGGCAACCTGGAACATGATGACGGCGGCAGCGGAGTCAACGTTTGGGGAGAACATGCCCAGAAGCGCCTGGAAGAACGTGGAACAGGCGATGACCCCGCTGGCAAAGATGAACTTGCGATACCTGCCGCTGCCGAGCCCGTGCAGGCCGCATGCAGCCTTGATGCAGCCCAGCACACCCTGCGCGAGAAACATGATGCCGCCCGATGCCATGACAAAGGCACGGCTTAGCTCGTCCGCCCCGTCTGCCTGGGCCATGAGGATGGCGGTCGTGCCCGAGATGGTGGACACAAAAGCGGGAAGCCCCAGAAGGCAGAGCAGGGCGGCTAAAAGCAGTTGGAGGATGCTGGCGACAAGCGTGAGCACCACGCAGATCTTCAGAAGCGTTCGTCTCATGGGGAACAGGCCTTCCTATTCGAACCCGAGCGTCGCCGCATCGCCGCTTGTGGCGCACCAGGCAAGATAGGTGGGGATATAGTGGCTGGTGAGGACCTGGGCGGCATTGATGTCGTACATGAACATGTGCATGATGGCTGCCATCGAGTCGAGCGAGCCCAGTCCTTGGCTCGAGGGGAGCGTCTCGGCAAGCTCGGCGATGGCTGCATCGACGACCTCGGCATCATGGGGGTCACTGGGGCTGTCGAGGCCAAACGCCGCTTTATAGAAGGCGCGCATTGCCTCATCGGCCTGATCGAACCCGTCGTCGCTGATACGGGGAAACGTTGCCGTGCGGCCGTACTGTGTGTATCCCCAGGCGTGCAGCGGGAGCTGCGGCACGATGTCGGATGCAACGAGCAGGTTGAAGATGTTGCCATACTGCGGCTCTGTGGCGTCTGTGGCAAGCGTGTCGGTGGGGCAGGCGAGCGTGTAGGCAAAGACGTCGTGCGCATCGACGCCCATGTCGGAGAGCTGACCGTCGTCGAGGCGCGCCGCGAGAAGGTTCGAGACGGCCGCGCCGCGGCTGTGCCCGCACACGAGCAGGCAGATATCTTCACCTGCGTGCGCCTTCAAGACCGACTGCAGGTCGTTCATCACCACGACGCTCGCCGCGGCGAAACCAACGTGGTCGTTCTCGTAGCCCTGGGGCGGATTGCCTGCGATGTTGAAGTCGCTCAGCCATTCCGAACCGTACGAGCCGCGCACGGCCACCGCGACGAGGGTCTTTTGCTCGCCCGTCGGTGATGCGATCTTCTTGGTGGCGATGGTGTAGGCGACGGTGTCGGTCGCGCCGCTGGAGAAGGTGGCCACGTTGTCGGTCACCGTCGAGCGGTGCTCGTATGAGGTGGTGCACACATCGTCAAAGCCCAGCTGGCTCAGGAAGTCGGTCAACTCGGTGTTTTCACAGGGGACGCTCGAGTATGCCGTTGATTCGGAGTTTGCAAATGCTGCGAGCACGCCCGAGGCAAACGCCAGGTCTGGATTGTACACGGTTGGATCCCCGAAGAACCAGGCGTCGTCCCAGACGACGTCCACGCCGTCGCCCGAGCCATCCTGTGCGCACCCGATGGCATTGATGCGCGTATGGGCCTCGATTGCGCCCGAGGACCTCGGCGCGTCCTGTGAGTAGGTGATGATCTCGGTGTCGCTTGTTTGCTCGACGGGGGAGAGGTACATGTAGGCGACCTTCATGGCAAGCCAAGTGACTCCGGTGATGATTGCCGATATGACGACCATGAGTGCGGCGACGCTGAGGTTGTGCAGCCAGGGACGCACAAGGCGCTGCTTTGTCTGGAAGATCCAGAACCGCTCGACGGGCCATGACGCGATGGGGACGACGAGTCCGGCGATGGTACGGGCGCAGACGACGGGGGCCTTTGCGATGTCTTGCAGCACCCAGGAGATGGCGAGAAAGACCGCGACCACCAGCAGGGTCAATGCGAAGAACCGGGCCAGGTCACCTTCTTGCTTGAGGCCGTCGCGAAACACGACATGACGGGAGAGCAGGTAGTTCAAGGCGAAGCCGGCCGAGATGCAGACGATGCCCACGGCGAGGTTTGTTATGAAGCGGCCGTCGCTGAAGTATTCGCTGGCCAGATAGAAGAGGCATTTGTAGAGGGCCGCGCATATGAACGCAGTGAGCAGAAACGTCACTATTTCAAAAACACGGTGTCTTGTCATTGCCACGCGAGGCCCCATCTGCCGGGTCGATTAAGAAAAAGGGGCGCCCCGCGAAGGGACGCCCCTAAGATGACGCAAGCAAATGATACCAGCTGGAAGCGCGCGTTACTCCGCTGCCTTGTAAGCTTCCAGAGACTTCTTGCCCATAGTGCAGCGCAGCACGAACAGGACTGCGATGGTGAGCACGACGGCGATGGGCAGGCAGATGAACGCGTTGCGCACAAAGCCGGCAATGACGAACATCACAAAAGAGATGCCGGCCACGGTGAGCGCGTAGGGAAGCTGAGTGCTCACGTGCGTGATGTGGCTCACGTTGGCACCGGCGCTCGCCATGACCGTGGTGTCGGAGATGGGCGAGATGTGGTCGCCGCAGACGGCACCGGCCAGGCATGCGGAGATGCCGATATTCATGAGCACGGGATCGGAAGAAGCGAAGATGGCGGTGACGATGGGGATGAGGATGCCGAAGGTGCCCCAGCTCGTGCCGGTGGAGAAGGCCAGGAAGACGGCAACCAGGAAGATGATGGCAGGCAGCATGGAGAAGAGGCTCTCAGCGGCGCCGCCCACAACGCCGG
>USJP01000065.1 GCA_900555105.1 uncultured Coriobacteriaceae bacterium
TGCGTTTTAATTTCACTGGGTCGAGTAGGGGTGCAGCCCGCACTGCCGTTACCTGGTGTTTTATCGAGGTCAGTTGGACGCTAACATCTGCGGCCAGAATTAAAACGCAAACGTACGCTGTTTTTCGTCATGCCCTATGAAGCGAGCCCCAGTCCGCGAGCACTTCTTGTCTCAATTTGGCCGAAAGTTGCTTCTGCCTGTCCGATTTTGTGGGATGGGGTTTGTCGAGCATGTGGGAAATCGTCCTTGAGAGGGCGTCGAAGCGCGAAGCGTCTGCGAGTTGGCCATAGGTTATAGGAAGAACGTCAATACCCATGCGCCGCAATGCGGCGGTGCGGTCCGAATCCGATAGGAAGCTGCCTTCGTTTTGATGAACGAGCGCGCTTTGGCACTCAACGTCTAGACCTGGCTCCCAATATAGGTCGCAGTAACAGTTGCTTCTTTGGGCGAGAAACCGTGCGTCGCGCGTCAAAGATATCTTCTTGTTGAAGGCGAATCCGCCATGTCCCTCCCCTCCAAGATTGCGAGGAAACCCTAAGAGCACACCTGCCTGAACCTCGAAAGGGGAAGCCGCTCCGGCAATTACGAGACCTGCTGCTTCGGCCAATCGCCTGCTTCCTCTTCTTGGAGCGAAGGCTGTTGCCGTGGACACCAGCTGCTTCACCGTGACGAGCGCCGGGCGTGACCAGAGGTTGGTAAGATGACCCTGCGAATCGAGACATGGTTTCCACTCTCCAACAATTGGGATGCCCGCTCTGTTTTGGATGGCCTGCAGGCAGTCGCGGACGAGGGGATGCGCCTCGAATACGGCAAAGGAGCCGCACAGCTCACTTGCAAGCAAAACCGTTTGGGTGAGGCTGGTTCGAGCAGCCATTTGCAGAAGAGCCAATGCGGGTGTGACGACACTGATCGATTCGCGGATCCGAATCGTTCGACAGGCTGCTGTTTCAGGGCTCCACAATCGCGGGCGTAGAAGTGTTGACGTATGGCAGGCGCTGTGCTGGCTTACTAGAATGTCAACGGGGCCGTCATGGGATGCTGCAATGAGTGGAATTGCTGGTCGAAGCAGCTCGACGGTTTCGCCTGACCCGCGCATAGAGGGGTTGGGCTGCAGGAACCGTCCACAGAGCGGAAGCTCCGCAAGCGCCGCCGCCCTGAAGGCCTCGAGCTCGCCGGGCCTGAGAATTCCGCGCAGCACGATATCATCGTTCTCGCCTGCCAACAGCAGGCGAACGATCGGTGGAATTCGCCAGTATTCGAATGCCGTTGTGTCGCAAATAGTTATGTCCATGCCACAAGAATGCACCAAACACCAGGCAGAATTGCCGCAAATATTAGGTGATTCATTTATGTATCTCGCCGATGTCACACGGTGTGTGCGAGTCCATGCCGGCAAGACGCCATCATGGCTGCTTGCTGCCCAAAAAAAGTACGTACGTTTGCGTTTTAATTTCTGCGTGACAAATGTGTTATGTGACGCCTTCATAAAACACCTGGTAGATAAGTCGCTGCTTATCGGTGATGCGGGATGCGGGACTGTGCTCAGATTAAAACGCAAACATGCGGTGTTTTTTGGTTGGCGACGCGCCTCGGTGTGCGCTGCGGATGCGTATAATCCGCTCGAAATGCTGGTGACTCGGCAGTTTTGGTAGAGCGGAGGGTGAAGATGGCATCGCTTGTTCCTGAAGGCTCGTCCCTTGAAGAGGTGCGAGAGGTCTTCTCGCACGATCGGTTTGCTAGCGAGGCTTGTGGGTGCAGGGTTGTTGACTTCGCGCCTGGCCATGCCGTGTGCGAGTTCGAAGTGGGGCCGCAACACCTCAACGGCATGGGGTCTGTTATGGGCGGGGCGATCTTTACGCTCGCCGACTTCGCCCTTGCCGTTGCGTGCAACATAGGCGAGGAGCCGACGGTGTCGGTTTCCAACACGATCGAGTTTCTCAGCTCTCCGAAGGGCACGCGCCTTACGGCCGTGTGCGACGCCGATAAATCGGGGTCGTCTCTGGGATTTTATACGTGTGACGTGCATGACGACCTGGGCCGCCACGTGGCCCGCATGACAGCGACGTGTTTTCGGAGGCCTGCGTAGAGCGGTTCAAGCGGATCGTTATTGCCCCTTGGCCCAAAAGCATGCGAGATGAGACCTGCACGATGGTTTCGCAGTGGTATGTTTGCCCCCGCATGATGTATGTCGGAAAGGCGGGGCTCAATGTGCCCTGCCGAAAAGGGGGCTTCACACATGACCGCAACAGCCGTAACTTTGGGCCAGCTGCTTGCCATCAAGCCGGAGCACGAGGTGCCCAGCCCGGGCGACATCGTTGAGTACGCCTATGACAAGGGCGAGATGCCCGTGACGGTGACGGTCACCACCGATGTGGTCGGCATCGCGACGTTCATGGTTACCGCTGACGCCGACGAGACGCAATACTCCCTGGAGGCCGCGCGTAAGGCTCTCGTGCGCGCCACGGGCAACGATCCCGACAAGCCCTCCTCGCTTGGCCGTGCCCGTGCGACGTTTGGCGAGCAGGCCTTCGACCAAAACGTCGTTTACCTTGCCAAGCAGCGTCTTCTGTGCCTGGCCTACATGCGCACGGGAATCCTGCCGTTCCTTGTTCCCGACTTCCCCCACAACGAGGTCCCTGTCGAGGGGCAGGACTTCACGTTCATGGCCCACGTTCGTCTGCGCCCCCGCGGCACGGTGGAGGACTTCTCGCCCGTTCACTTTGCGTTTCCGGCAAAGTCCGAGGTCACAGACAAGGACCTCGATGACTTTGTGGGGCAAATGATGGGTGGCCTCATCAACATGGATGCCGTGCCCGAGGAGGCGCGCCCTGGCATGGAGCGCCTGGGCGGGCAGGCACGCGAGGCGTGCGAGAAGAAGCGCGACGCCGAGTGGTGGGGCGCCCTCATGGACGCCGCCGGCGAGGAGTTCTCCAACGCACGCCTGACGTCTGCTCCCGGCGAGCGCTACATTGCCCCGCTTGCAGAGCTCATGGCAAATCAGCTGGCTGCGCAAATTGAGCGCACGGGTCGCAATTGGGATGAATTTACAAGCGATCCCGAGTTCAACATGGATGAGTTCAAGCAGAACATGATGGCCAACGCCGAGCTCTCGCTGCGCCGTGGTATGGCGCTGGACTGCGTGGCCGCCCACGAGGGCATGACGCTTTCGGAGGAGGACGTGCTGGCGCTCCTGGGCCCTGTGGCGCCGGGAACCGAGGCCATTGCCGCTCAGGCAATGATCGACAACGGCCAGCTCCCGCAGCTTGTCGAGGTTGCCCTGCGCGCCAAGGCGAGTGACTGGCTCGCCAAAAACGCCGTGGACACTGCAGGGGAGCACGGCGAGGCTGCGGAGTAGCTGAGAGCCCGGCTTCGCCAGTCAGATTCGTAGAGCATGCAACAGGAACAAGGCGCCTCGGTCGCTCCTGCTTATAAGGCAGCCGACAAAAGTAAGGCGCCTCGCAGGTCTCCATTGGAGAATCCGAGCGAGGCGCCTCTTTGTTTGCCGTCGGTCGTTTCGTGTGGACATGCAGATGCCCTAGCCCAACGACCCAATCCGGATGATTCATACAGATAGGTGGCATCGGGCGTCTCCGGCCGGTCCGCGTTGGCGAATTGGCTCTTGGGCGCCGCTACTCCGCGCGCTTGCGGGGTTGCGTGACGAGTGCGGATCCCGAGATAATGGACTCGAGCTCCTCGATGTAGCGCTGGACCAGCTCGGTGGGCTTGCGCTCACCATGCATGATGTAGCCCACGCGCATGGTTTCGTTCGTTTCCAGCGGAATAGCCACGATCTCTTGTTCCATCTCGCTGGAAAGGACGCCCGTGGAGAGCGTGTAGCCTTTGCCGCGAATGAGCAGGTTGGTGAGGGTTCCGCGGTCGGAATACGTGATGTTGCGGCTGTGCGGCAAGGCTGCGAGAGGTTCCTCGGCGAAGTGAAACGAGTTCGTCGTGCCTTGCTCAAAAGAGTAACGCGGGTACTCCTCGAGGTCGGAAAGCTTGAGCGAGGCTTTGCCGGCCAGGGGATGCTGAGCGCTGACAAAGACGTGCGGCGCCGCCTCGAAAAGCTGCGTGAAGTGCAGATCGGCGTCCTCCATGACGCGCGTGAGGGCACGCTCGTTGAAGTCGTTGAGAAAAAGCAGGCCTATGTCGCTGCGGAATTCCTGAACGTCGCGAATGATCTCACTCGTGCGGGTCTCGCGGAACGTGAAGTCGTAGGCGTCGGCCTCGCAGGCGTTGACGATGTTGATGAAGGCCTGCACGGCAAAGGCGTAGTGCTGGGTAGAGATGGCAAGGCGGGCGCGCCTGGTGTTGGACGTCTTGTTGACGAAACGCTCACTGAGAAGGTCGGCCTGCTCCACGACCTGACGGGCATAGCCGAGCAGCTCGGTGCCTTCGGCCGTGAGCGTGAGGCCGCGGTTGGAACGCAGGAAGATGCTGACGCCGAGTTCGGACTCAAGGTCCTTGATTGCCATGGAGAGCGTGGACTGCGACACATAGAGCTCGTGGGCCGCCGCGTTGAAGGAACCTGACTGGGCGACCTCGATGAGATAGCGCAGCTGTTGCAGTGTCATGGCGGGAGCCTTCTTTCATGCGCGGTGATACACGTGGCGTGCGATTGTGCGAAAGTATAAAAGTGGCGGGCATCCCCGTCTCAAAACGAGCCCGTCATATGAGGAAAAAGCAAAAAGCCAAAAACCGATGGGGTATTATGGTGCGGCGTGCCGATCGGGCACGGCATGCTTGCCGCCACAGGGTGGTGGTTTCGATGAAAGGACGTTGCCCATGACGGCTTTTGGCTCGTTTCAAACAAAGCAAACAAAGCCGCGTTTGAGTTTGAATAGGCGCACGGTTATTGCAGTTATATGTGCAGTCGCGGCGGTCGCCGTGTTAGCGTGGTCGTTCTGGGAGACGCCGTCGACTCCCATGGCGTATCAGGAATTCGCCGCCAAAGTTGCCCAGCAGCAGGTCGACGAAGCGCAGATCTCTCAAGACGGCGTTTTCTTCACGCTGAAGGGTGACGAGACGCATGCCTTGTACCGCACGGACAATCCCGACTCACCTGACCTCAAGGAGCGCCTGCTTGTAAGCGGCGCGCAGGTCACAAGTTCGGCCGATGCGGGCGATGTGGTCGACACGCTCATCAACCTTCTGCTCGACGCCTTCATTCTCGGCACGTTCGGGATTGCGATATACAAGCTAGCGAGCTATAGCCGTAACACGTTCAAGGTCGTGCGCAAGACGGGTGTGACGTTCGACGACGTCGCCGGCATGGACAGCCTCAAGCGCGAGATGCGCCAGGTCGTGGGTGTGCTCAAGGACCCCACCGCCGCCCGTCGTCTGGGCATGAGGCCGGTCAAGGGCATCGTGCTCGAGGGGCCTCCCGGCAACGGCAAGACGCTCTTCGCCAAGGCGCTGGCCCAAGAGGCAGGCGTCAACTTCATTGCTACCAAGGGCGCCGACTTCCAGAGCGCCTTCATGTCGCTTGGTGCACGCAAGATTCGCTCGCTCTTTAAGAGGGCAAGCAAGCATCGTCCCTGCATCGTCTTCATCGACGAGTTCGACAGCATCGGTGAGCGTCGTAACTATGCGGGCACGGGCATCGACAAGGAGAACAACCGCATCATCACCGCCATGCTCAATGAGATGGACGGCTTTACCACCAAGGACGGCATCCTTGTGGTAGCGGCCACGAACTCGTACCGTTCACTTGACCCTGCACTGGTGCGTCCAGGAAGATTTGACCTCAAGTATACAGTGAGCAATCCTGATGCGAAGACGCGTGAGGAGCTCATCCGCATCTACTCGCAGGGCAAGTCGCTCGCCAAAGAGCTTGCCCCCGCGCGACTGGCACCCCTGTTTGAGGGCGCAAGCTGCGCAGACGTTGAAGCAACCCTCAATGAGGCTGCTATGCTCGCCATGCTTAATGGGACTCATACCATCACGCTTGAGCTGGTTGTACGTGCAGCTGAAAAGGTTGGAGTTAAACTTAAGATATAATCTTTGGGCAGACTGAAGAACTGATACTTCAATGACTGGATGCAAGTAGCTCCATCGAGCGCGTTTCCTATCGGTGCCATAGCAATGGCGAAATGCCAATTGGCTGCGTGCTCATCGTTACTTTAGACATTCTGCTCGCCATGCAAAGGAGGTCCGCCCGTCTGCCGTTTGGCTAGATGGGCGGACCTCCTCATTTCAGGCGATGAGTGCCTTGTGCACGTTACTGTGCCTTGCGGGCCTTTACGCGAAACATGGGGGTGGATGCGTAGTTCACACGCTCCTCGGGTGAGAACACACGCTCCCACACCTGGGGGTCAACCTCGATCTGAGTTGCTCCGAGCTCGCGCAGCACGCCTTCGTCCCAAGCGGGGCGCTCCACGGGGGAGAGCGGCATCTGACGTGCGATATCTTCCATCGCGTCGATGTCGGTCCCTATGTACTCGTCTTTGATGCCTGCCTCTTGGGTGGCTTGTCGGTCGGCCTCATAGGCCAGGCGCAATTCGGCATCATAGAGGTGTGCGTACCAGTTTGCGTCGTAATTGAGAAGCAGCCCGCCCGGCTTGAGCACGCGCAGCCACTCGGCGTAGGCACGCTCGGGATGTGGCAGGTTCCATGTGAGGTTGCGACTCACCACGACATCGAAGGTGTCATTGGCTACCTCAAGCGCCTCGGCGTCCATGCGTGTAAACCCGATGATGTCTTCCACGCCCTCAGCCTGCGCATTGGCGCGTGCCTCATCAAGCATTGCGGGCGTATAGTCGCCAGCTGTCACGCTATACCCTGCTCGTGCCAGGATAATGGAGAAGAAGCCCGGCCCGCAGCCCATGTCGAGCACACGCAGCTCCTGGGGCGCCGGGGAAGGCAGCTTCAATCTGCTCAGTGAGCTCGGCTGTCCATACTGCCTTCTGCTGGGTGCGCAGCTCGTCTTTGTTCACTTCGGAATAGCCGGAAGCACGGTTGGTCCAGTAGGCTTCGTTCTCGTCTTTGAGCTGCTCGCAGCTCGACTGGTCCGTCATAGACATTGCCTCCTCGGTGTCGCTGAGACATCCGGCGGCCTGCCCCGTCGCGGCACCGCGCGTCTCGTTTGCCATATGTCCCAACCTTACTTTTCCGCCGTGATGATGAACATGCGCGTGGGGTTGTAGAACTTGTCGGGGTTGGCAAAGACGCGGTCGGAAACGTCCTGGTCAAGTGTGATATCTCGGAAGCCAGCGTTGTAGAGAAGCTGCAGGTCCCAGTCGGGGCGCGCGGGCTGCTCGCCTGCGAGGTGTTCCTTGATGTGCTCGTATTCGGCCATGAGGCTGCGCTCGATGGAGGAGTGTGCGTTCTCCTCGGGCAGGTTGAGCTCCGCAAGCGGCTTCTCGTGGCAATAGTCGCCGTCGAAGTTGATGAGGCAACCGCCCGACTTGAGCAAGTTGTACCAATGCGTGTACGCCTGGTCGAGGTGAGGCAGCGTCCACGTGAGGTTACGGGTGACGATGCAGTCGAACGTCTCGGGCTCAAACGTGGGGTTTTCGGCCTCCCTAACCTGGAA
>USJP01000066.1 GCA_900555105.1 uncultured Coriobacteriaceae bacterium
CGTCCCCAGATGGCCCAGGCCGGCGGCAAGGACGCCGCAGGCATCGACGAGGCCCTGAAGCTCGCCCGCGAGCTCTTCACGGCAGGCAACTAGCTTTGCAGGCCCTCGCGCTCGACATAGGTGACGCTCGCGTGGGCGTGGCGTGCGGCAGCACGCGCACTGGCATCGCAATGCCTGTGTGCGTGCTGCCTGCGCACGAGGTCTTCTCCCATGCGCCCAGTTTCAGGCGTGTGGTGGAAGACCACGAGCCCGACGTCCTTGTGGTGGGCAGGCCGCTCACCATGCAGGGCGAGCCTGGCCCCCAGGCCCAGAAGCTCACCGAGATCGGCCAGCAAATCGCACAGCGCCTCGGTCTCGAGGTCGAGTTCGTCGACGAGCGCCTCACTTCCAGCGAGGCCAAGCGCATCCTGCGCGAGCAGGGTCTCAACGAGAAGCAGATGCGCGGCAAGGTCGACAGTGTGGCAGCCTCCCTGTTCCTGCAGGTATGGCTTGATGTCAAGAAGAACGACACGATGGGAATCGCATGAGCCTTCAACCGTTTGATCCCTCCTCGCTGAAGGACAATGCGTCCACGGGGTCCGGCATTGCGAACAACGCGCCCATGGAGCGCATAAAGACCTCGTACTCCGACGAAGCGACGCGCAAGCGCCATGCTCCGCATAAGGGCATGCCCCTCAAGGTCGCGTTCATCGGCCTTGTGTGCTTTTTTGCCGTCGTGGTCGTCATCGTGGTCGTCAACGCTTCGCAGTGCTCCGAGAAAATCGCCGTTATCGAGCAGGAGCAGGCCGAGACCACGGTCGACATTCCCAACGGCTACGGCACGGGCGACATCTCGCGCCTGCTGCGCGACGAGGGCGTCATTGCCTCCACCACGGCCTTCATCCAGGCTGTTGCCGCCCAGGGTGCAGAGGGTGCGCTTCAGGCGGGCACCTATACCTTTATGAAGGGCATGACGTACGAGCAGATCGTCTCCATGCTCGTCGCGGGTACGGCTGCGTCGGGTGTGTCCATCACCATCCCCGAAGGCTTCACGGTGGCCCAGACGGCACAGCGCTTTGCCGACACGTTTGGCTTCTCCTACGACGACTTCATGGCGCAGGCCAAGGCGTCCAACTATGTGGGCGAGTTCACGTTCCTCAACGGTGCGTACAACAACTCGCTTGAGGGCTTCCTCTTCCCCAAGACGTATACCTTTGAGGACGAGGTTACACCTGACATCGCTATCCGCACGATGCTCAAGCAGTTCCAGGTTGAGACGGCGGGCATCGACTGGAGCCATGTCGGCCAGGGTAACACCGTACTGTCGGAGTACCAGGTTGTCTGCATGGCCTCGCTCATCGAGCGCGAGACCGCTGTTGAGGCTGAGCGCCCCAACGTCGCCTCGGTCATCTACAACCGCCTCAACGCCGGTTGGTACCTGCAGATCGACGCCGCCATCGCCTATGCGCTCAACAAGGCCGACCTGCTCACCTACGCTGACCTCGAGGTTGACTCGCCCTACAACACCTACACCAACCTCGGCCTTATTCCCGGTCCCATCTGCTCGCCCTCGCTGTCTTCCATCAATGCGGTCATCAACGCCGCTCAGACCGACTACTACTTCTACGTCGCGTCTGCTGCCCTTGATGGCACGCATGTGTTCTGCACCAACGAGGACGAGTTCAACGAGGCCCGCAACGAGTACAACGCCGCTGCCGGCATCGTAGGGTAGGCCATGTGTATCATCGCCCCGCAGCGCTACGTAACCTCGATAGACGTCGTCGACCTTGACGACCTCAAGCGTTGCGGGGTGCGTGGTTTGCTGCTCGACCGAGACAACACGGTTATCCCGCGCACCACAGGCGTCGCTCCGCGGGAGGTCGAAGCCTGGATGCGCAGGGCTCGTGAGCTTGGCTTCAAGATTTGCTTTGTCTCGAACAACGACTACGAGCGTGTGGAGCCCACCGCGCGTCTTTTCGAGGCGGGCCTTGTCGCAAAGGCTCACAAGCCCCGTCCCGGCGGGCTCCTTCAGGCGGCACGTGACATGGGTTTGACGCCTCAGGAGTGTTTCGTCATCGGCGATCAGCTTTACACCGACATCTTCGGTGCAAAGCTCGCCCATATGCGCCACGCTCTCGTGGTGCCGCAGTGCAGCCAGGACCTGTGGTATTCGCCGCCCATGCGCGCCATGGAGCGCATGCTTCTCCATGGTCTCAAGCCCGCAAGCACCTGGGAGCCCCTCACGTGCTAGAGATTCTTGCGGCCGTCTTGCTTTCCTCGGCGTTTCTCGGCGTGCTTCTGTGGGCTGCGGTGTCGGACGCCCGCCCCCGCCGCATTCCCAATGCCAGCGTCGCAGCCCTTGCGCTGTTGGGGCTGGCTGGCAACATGACGCCGCTGCTTGGCATGGATTTGCCGTATGTTCAGGGGTTGAAATCCTGTGCCGTCGTTGCGCTTGGCGTGACGGCGGCATTTTTGGCTTTCGAGGCCATATGGCGGGCCGTGTCTGGCCGCGGTGCCGGGCTGGGTATGGGCGACATCAAGCTCATCGGCGCCGCTGCGCTCACCCTTGGTGCCTGGGTTTTGCCATGCGTTGCCGTGGCGTGTGTGCTCGCCTCCGTGGTGGAGACGCTGCGCGGCAACAAGGCGTTCGCCTTCGGTCCGTATTTGTGCACGACCTTTGCAGTTTGCTTCTTATACCTCGCCCTTTTCACGTAGGGTATGCGCACGGCTTGATGATGGTAGAATCTCCCGTGGAAAACGACGCATGAGACGGACGAGCATGAACAGTGATTTTGCATGACTGACAAGCCTGAAAACGAGGCAGGGTATACGCGCCATGTGGGCTGCGACCATATCTTTTTCATCGGCTTCCTCGGAGCAGGCAAGTCCACGGTCGCGCGTAACCTGGGCAGGTTGTTCAATCGTCGCCATCTCGACACCGACCGCATGGTGGTGCATCGCGAGCAGAAGAGCGTCGCCGAGATTTTCCAGACGACAGGCGAGGCTCATTTTCGCGAGCTCGAGCGTGTAGCGCTCGAGAGGCTCTCGCATGAGAAGAGTTGCCTGGTTTCGTGCGGTGGCGGCATTATCGAGCGTGCCGACAACGTCGAGCTCATGCGCTCCATGGGCAAGGTCGTCTTTCTCGACCTCGACCTCGACGACGCGCTTGGACACATCACCCACCCCGAGATTCGCCCTGACTTGGGTGATTATGAGCATGCCAAAGCGCTGCTTGCGCACAGGCTTCCCTTGTATCAAGCTGCTGCCGATTACACCGTGGACATCCGCGGGTTGTCGTTTTCTGACGTCGCCTACAAGGTGGGCGGTCTTTTGTACGAAGAGGGGCTCCTGTAGCCTTCCGTCTCTTTTTTTGGCGTACCTGAGAGAAAGGTGTCTCACATGTCCGTTCAAGACAGGATTGCCAAGATTCGCAGCCTTATGGAGCAGCGCGGCTATGACGCTCTCGTGCTGCGCAACAATGCCGACCTGCGCTGGCTCACGGGCGCGGCGCGCGTCTTTGACTTTGAGAACGCGCACACTGCCTTTATCACGCAGAACGATCTTTTCTTCCATACCGACTCGCGCTACTACAACACGTTCCTCGAGGCACTCGGTCCCGACACGCCGTGGAAGTTCGACATGGACCTGTGCGGCATGGGGTCCTGGGTCGCGCGTCATGCTCTGCAGGCCCATGTGGCATCTGGCGTCATCTGCGTCGAGGACACCATCACGCTTGCGCAGGCCTCTGAGCTGCGTCGCGCCTTCGAGGATCGCTCGCTTGCCCCGCGCTTTGCCCAGCTCCACGACGACATCATCAAGCTTCGCGCCGTCAAGGACGACGAGGAGATCGAGCTCATGCGTCGTGCCCAGAAGGTGACCGACGAGGCCTTCACGTACATGTGCGGCATCATTCGTCCCGGCCTCACCGAGATGGAGCTGCGTGTCGAGCTCGACAACTACATGCTCAGCCATGGTGGAGACGCGCTTGCGTTTGACACCATCCTTGCCAGCGGTCCCAACTCTGCCAACCCCCATGCAAGGCCGGGCGCCCGCATGGTGCAGGAGGGCGACTTCGTGCTGATGGATTACGGCGCGGGTCTGGGCGATTACCGTTCCGACATGACGCGCACCGTGGTGGTGGGCCAGCCCAGCCCCAAGCAGCTTGAGATCTACAACACCGTGCGCCGTGCCCACGAGGCGTGCGCGGTGGCTATCCGTCCCGGCGTGAAGTGCCGCGAGGTACACGAGCTTGCCGTCAAGATCATCGCCGAGGCTGGCTATGGCGATTACTTTGCGCACGGCCTCGGTCACGGTGTGGGCATCGACATCCATGAGCTTCCCCGCACGAGTCGCACGACGACCGACGTGTACGAGCCTGGTATGGTATGTACTGTTGAACCTGGCATTTACCTGCCCGGTTGGGGTGGCGTGCGCCTTGAGGACTACGGCGTAGTCACCGAGGGGGGCTTCGAGCCCTTCACTGCGTCCACCCACGATCTCGTCGTCATCGACCTCTAGGCGTTCTCGGTGCTCGATTTCGTCGCACGCGGGGGGTCATGCCCTTCCGTTTCGACATGCCTCATGGGCCTCAATGCGTCGCATCTGTCTTGAGTGTAGGGAGAGCGTGCGTGTTTGGGCATGGGGTATTGTGCGCCTCGGGCCACCTGAGATATGATTCGACAGTTATTGAGAGTCCGGTAATCGTGCCGGGCATAGTGCGAGCGAAAGGCAAACCTGTGGCTACTCTGGGTATTACTGATCTGAAGGCCGGTCTGGGCGTCAACATCAATGGCAAGGACTGCATTGTTCTCGAGGCTCAGCATGTCAAGCCGGGCAAGGGCAACACCTACGTCCGCACCAAGTACAAGGACATCCGCACCGGTCGCGTGAACGAGCAGAACTTCCAGCAGTCCGCCAAGTTCGAGAGCGTTCGCATGGAGACTCGCGAGATGCAGTATCTCTACAGCGATGGCGACAACTTCTGGTTCATGGACAACGACTCCTATGAGCAGATTCCCGTTGAGGTTGCCACTGTGGGCGACGACGCCAAGTGGCTCAAGGAGAACGACATCTGCCTGATGCAGTACGCCAACGGCGTGCTCTACGCTGTTCAGCCCCCCATGTTCATCGAGGTCGAGATCACCGAGACCGAGCCTGGCTTCAAGGGTGACACCGTCCAGTCCGGCACCAAGCCCGCTGTCGTTGAGACCGGCGCCACTGTTCAGGTCCCCATGTTCGTCAACGTGGGCGACCGCATCAAGGTTGACACCCGCGAGGCTAAGTACATCTCCCGCGTCTAGTCTTCCGAGCTGGGTTTCTTTCCCATCTGAGGCTTATAAAGAAGCCCCCGTTTGCATTGAAGCAAGCGGGGGCTTCTTACGTTTGGAACTGACGAGCGAAGAAGGGCCAATCCGTGTTTTGGCAGAGTCCTTTAGCGCAGCGAGGTACCTACGAGCACGGTCTCAGGGCGTAGGGTCACGCCGAACCTGTCGTACACGCCGTCCTTCACTGCCTGTGCAAGCTCGACGACGTCGGCGCTCGTGGCATGGCCGCGGTTGGTCATGGCAAGCGTGTGCAGGGTGCTCAGCGTGGCCTTCGAGGCCTCGCCGTGCACACCCCAACCCTTGTGGAAGCCTGCCTGGTCGATGAGCCAGGCGGCGGATGTCTTCACATGTGCGTCGTCATGCGCGGGGTAGAGAGGTGCACCCTCGGGCAGCTGCGCGGCAGCCTGGTCGCGCGTCAAGACGGGGTTGGTAAAGAACGAGCCGCTTGACCAGCGGTCATAGATGGGGAAAGGACCCTCGGGATTGGGGTCTGCGACCATGCCCTTGCTTGCACGCACCTCATAAACCGAGTCGCGAATTGCTCCGAGCTCCATCTCGCATCCTGTCTCGCAGCTCAAGGCACGAGCGAGCTGTGCGTGGTCCACATGGTTGCGGGCTTGCTTGTGCAAGGTGAACTCGGCATCGAGGACAACCCAGCGCGGGGTGGCCGCCCAACGGCCGCCGTTTTGGTTCTCGTCCATGCTTCGGCGTAGCATGCTGGTGCGATATCCCAGACCGAGCTGGTCGCGGCTCACGACATCCACGACGCCCGTGGTGCGGTCGAGCAGCGTGGCGCTGGTGAGGCACGTGCCGATTTCCTGTCCGTAGGCGCCCAGATTCTGCATGACGGCGCTGCCGATCTGGCCAGGGATGCCGCTCAGCGCCTCAAGTCCTGCCAGGTCACGCTCCACGCACCAGCGTACAAAGTCGTCCCACACGCATCCCACGTTCACCTTGACGCGGACACCATTGTCGCCGGTGCCGTTGGTCAAAGCCACAGGACCTGTGGTGTCGCAGGCGCGCACGACGGTTCCCTCGAACACGTTGTCGCCAGCCAGCAGGTTTGAGCCACTGCCCACGACAACCAAAGGCGTCGACTGCGCATCGGCCTGCGCGACGATTTGTGCAAGCTCGGTAGGGGAGGATGCGCTGCGGAAATCGGCGATGGGACCGCCGACCCTCAGGGTTGTAATGTTCTTGAACGCTGTTTCCATATGGCCCATGAGCCCTCCCAGTTGAACCTTCATCTAGCATGACCATAATAATCGAGGCTTCCTAGTGCATAGGACGTCAGGTTGTGGGAAGATGAGACAATCAAAGCTGAAGGGGGGCGATGTGATGATGACATGCGAGGATCGGTTGGCGGAAACGTTGCCGTCCAGTGCGAAAAAGGCCATCGAGGTCTTGGAACACGCGGGCAAGCAGGCCTACGTGGTGGGCGGTTTTGTGCGCGACGCCATCTTGGGTCGCCCCTGTCATGACGTCGACATCGCCACCGACGCACTCTGGTATCACACGCGCGAGCATTTTCTTGAAGCCGGCTACCGGGTGATTGAGACGGGCTCGGCCCATGGCACCGTCACCGTTCTCATCGACGGCGACCCCATCGAGATCACCACCTATCGCACCGACGGGACCTATACCGACCACCGCAGGCCCGATTCGGTGCGCTTTGTGAAGAACGTCGAAGAAGACCTGGCTCGACGTGATTTCACGGTCAATGCTGTGGCCTGGAATCCGGCGCGTGGCCTCGTAGATCCCTTCGGGGGTGTAGCGGACATGGCTCGTGGGCTCATCCGTTGTGTCGGCGAGCCGTTTGGGCGCTTCGATGAGGACGCCCTGCGCATTATGCGCGGCGTGCGTTTCTCGGCACAGCTTTCCTTTACGGTTGATGCCGCAACGGCGGCAGCTATCCATGCCACGGTGCCCTCCCTTTCCTCGGTGGCGGTCGAGCGCATCGCCCAGGAATATGGCAAGATCGTCGAGGCTCCCTTTGCCGTCGATGCACTGCGGGCGTTTCCCGACGTGGCCGCAATGGCTGTTCCCCATGTGGCCCCCATGGTCGGCTTCGACCAAAAGAGTCGCTGGCACTGTTATGACGTATGGGAGCATTGCCTGCATGCGCTGGGCTTTTTGTCTGCCGATGCGCCTTCTGCCCTGTGTCACGCCACACTGCTCCACGACATCGGCAAGCCCTCGTGTTTCGTTTTGGGCGAGGAC
>USJP01000067.1 GCA_900555105.1 uncultured Coriobacteriaceae bacterium
CCGTCGCAAAGGTAAGCCGCACGTTCGCCGAGAATCTCGCCGGCGCCGCAGCGCGCTATCCCGTAGTCCAGGCTAAGCTCGACGCCGTGCGCGCCCAGCTCCGCGAGCTCGTGGCAACCTACGGACCTCCGCCCTACGGCCCCGCCACCCAGGCCGACAGCGAGGCCGTGGAGAAAAGCTTCGCTTCCTATATCGAGCGGTTCAGCGGCATCGCCGCCTCAGGCGTGGCCGTGGACGAGACGACCGGCGCTGTCATCCGTCAACAGGGCCGCACCCACGAGATCGGGGAGCTCAGCCAGGGCTACTCCGACGTCATCGCTTTCTGCATGCGCATGGCGTTGGGCGACGCCCTCTTTGAGGGGGCCCAGCCCTTCATCATCCTCGACGACCCCTTCGTCAACCTCGACGACCGCCATCTCAGCGAGGCCCTCGAGTTCGTAAAGGACCTCGCCCGCGACCGCCAGCTCATCTACCTCACCTGCCACTCAAGCAGAAGCATGTAAAAGTTACCTGGTAGATGCCAAATTTAGCATGTGTTCATTCTTGATAGTATTTATACGGCAAACATGTTGTGAACATAACGATCTATACTTAATTGTTCGGTGCGCGTAACACATGGCACGGCAAGCGAAAACGCATAGACAGGCAGGAACATGACACTACTTGAGCTTCTTCATCTCCTCAAGCGCCACCTTTTCTTGGTGATTGCGCTTCCCATCGTGTGTGCAATCGCTGCAGCAGGCGTTTGCTACACGATGATGTCGAACACCTACACGGCCACAACGAGCCTCTACGTCCTCGCCGAAAATACGTCCGACAACAGCACGAGCCTCGGCTCCACGCTCAACGCCAGCCAGCTCGTGAGTAACGACATCGCCGAGCTCATCAAGTCCGACCGTGTCATGAAGGGCGCCGCTGAGGACCTCGGGCTCGAAAACCTCAATGCCTTCAAGGTCTCCGTCAACAGCCAGACCACCACGCGTGTCATCACCCTTTCCGTGACGGGCAAGGACCCTCAGCAGGCCGCTGACGCCGCCAACGCCATCGCATCCGAGGTCTCCAGCGTTGCCCAGCAGGTCATGGACGTGCGCAGCGTCAACGTCGTCGACGAGGCAGCTACTCCCAGCAATCCAAGCGGCCCCAATCGTCCCATGTACGTTGCCGTGGCCTTCTTGGCGGGTCTCTTCCTCGCCATCGCCATCGTCGTGCTCATGGATATGCTCAACACGCGCGTGTCCAACTCCGATGAGGTTGAGAAGCTCCTGGGCGTTCCCGTTATCGGCCAGTTCCCCGCAGTAAAGAAGGGCTAAAGCAATGGCAAAGCAAAAGAACGGCAGCTACGCCCACAATATTGCGACTATTCAAAATGCAGCCACCACCCTGCTGGCAAACATTCGTTTTGCAAGCATGGACAGACCGGTGAAGTCCATCGTCATCACCTCCGCCATACCTAATGAAGGAAAAACGGCAGTAGCTTGCAACCTCGCCCAAACCATGGCCTCAAGCGGCAAGTGCACCCTCATCGTCGACTGCGACACGCGCAATCGCTCGGTTGCCTCCCGCTACAACCTGCATCCCAAGGCAGGCCTTTTCTCACTGCTCTCCAAACAGGCACAGCTGAACGAGGTCCTCACGCCCACGCCCGTACAAAGCCTCAGCATCATCGATATCGAGCCAAGTATCCCCAACCCAGCCGACATCTTTGCCTCGAAGCGCTTCCAGTCGTTCCTGGCGCAGATGGAGGAGATGTTCGATTACATCGTTATCGACACTCCGCCCGTCAACGCTTTCATCGACGCGGCAGTTCTCGCCAGTCATACCGATGCGACTATCCTCGTTGTGCGTGAGAACTTTGCCCGTCGCGATGAGATTGCATATGCCTGTGAGCAGCTTCGCAAGGCCGACGCCAACCTCATCGGCTCCTGCATGAACTTCTGCTCGCACCACGGTGGTTCCTATTACGGCTCCAGCTACGGCGCATACTATGGCACGAGCGAACCTGCGGCGCGCCAGGACAACTCCGCCCACGCGGCACGCCCTGCGGCACCCCGCTCCAACACGCCTTCTCGCTCCACCGGAACCCGCTTTAAGAACTAGCGCACGGAGCCTGGTTAGATGCGCGACATCCATTGCCATATCTTGCCAGGAGTAGACGACGGTGCCCGCACCCTTGAAGAGAGTCTGCAGATGCTGCAGGCCGCCAAGGATGCGGGCATCACCTCTATTGTGTGCACGCCGCATTGCCGCGACCCGTACTTCGATTTCATTGCCGCTCGACTTACTTCGACTTTGACAAAATGTGGGACGCATTCCACCTGCTCAAGAGCAAAGCAGGCGGCTTTCCTTTGCAGATGGGCTTTGAGGTGAACATCGCAAAGCTCAAGCGCCTGGGCCTCGAATGGGCCGATAAGCTGCACTTCGACGGCAGTGACGAGTTTTTGCTTGAGCTTGAAGACGAAGCCAACGAAATCGACTTCCGCGAATACAATCGCATCATCTATGAGCTGCAGGGCAGGGGCTACCGCATCATCATCGCCCACCCGGAGCGCTACAAGGCGATTCAAAAGAACCCTGGCCTGGCGACGGACCTCATGCGCAACGGCTGCAAGCTTCAAGCCTCGGCTGACTTCCTCAATGGCGGGCGCACGCTCTCCTTCGGCGGCGGCAAGATCAAAAAGACAGCCATCAAGCTGTTTAAAGACATGTGCTACAGCTACATCGCCAGCGACGCGCACAACGTCAAGCATTACAAGGCGTTCAAGAAAGCAATCGACACCTACGACCTACGGGGCTCGCACGCAGCCTCGTAAACGCAGCGGCTGGCACCCCATCGCATCGTTTCCCTTTGGACATAATCGACGGGCACCCTTTCGCCCCCTCGTCCTTTCGCCATAACAACCGCGCAGGGAGCGAGTGCGTTCGGTTGGCCCAACCGTACCCGATCATGGTTTCCCCAGCTACATGCCAGCAAAAACGACGGGCCATACCAAGCGCTTTGCCAATACAAGCTCCCTGATTAGCTAGATACAAAAAAACGGCGGGCCATACACCTCGGTATGCCCCGCCGCCTTCATATATGTAAGACCAGACTAGAACGTCACGTTGCCGAACTCGGAAAGCTTGAGCTTGGGGTTGTGTTCGGCGATGTAGTCCACATTCCACGCAGTGGTGAAAAGCAGCAGCTTGTTGCCGCGCATGTCCTCAACCTTGGCGGTGCCGCGCGTGAGGCTCAGCGAGGAGAGATCGATCTCGTCAGGCTTGTTCACGATCCAGCGAATCTCGGTGTAGGGCAGGCCCTCGCGGCGCACGCGCACGTGGTACTCCGACTCCAGGCGCTGCTCGAGCACCTCAAGCTGGAGCACGCCCACGACGCCCACGATGACGCTCTCCATGCCGGCGCCGACCTCGCGGAAGATCTGCACGGCACCTTCCTGGGCGAGTTCCTCCATGCCCTTGACGAACTGTTTACGCTTAAGGGTGTCTACCTGGGAGATGCGTGCGAAATGCTCGGGAGCGAAGGTGGGCATCTCGGGATACTCCACGCGCTGCTTGCCCGCGCACACCGTGTCGCCCACCGAGAAGATACCCGGGTCGAAGAGGCCCACGACGTCGCCGGCATATGCCTCGTCCACCGTGGCGCGATCATCGGCCATAAGGGCCGTACCCGAGGCAAGCTTGAGCTTGCGGTTGCCCTGCATGTGCCAGGCGTCCATGCCACGCTCGAAACGGCCCGAGCAAATGCGAACAAAGGCGATGCGGTCGCGGTGGTTCTTGTCCATGTTGGCCTGGATTTTGAACACGAAGCCCGAGAAGTCCTCGCGCGTAGGCGGCACCAGCTCGCCGGAAAGCTTGTCGGTGTAGGGTTGGGGGCTCGGCGACAGGCGCAGGAACTCGCGCAGGAACGGCTCGACACCGAAGTTGGTGAGGGCACTGCCGAAGAAGACGGGCGAAAGCTTGCCGTGCGCCACGGCGTCGAGGTCGAGCTCGTCGCCGGCGCCATCGAGCAGCTCGATGTCGTCCATGAGGTTGCGGTGGTTCTCGGTACCGATGAGGTCGTCGAGAGTGGCGTCACCCAGCTCGGCTTCCACCTCGGCAACCTTCTTGGTAGCGTTGGCGTTGCCCGCACCTTCAAACGCAAGCACGTGGCGGCTCTGGCGGTCGAACACACCGCGGAAGTTGCGGCCGTTGCCGATAGGCCAGTTCATGGGATAGGTGCCGATGCCCAGTACCGTCTCGATCTCCTCCATGAGCTCGAACGGGTCGCGGCTCTCATGGTCGAGCTTGTTGACGAAGGTAAAAATCGGAATGTGGCGCAGCGTGCACACGCGGAACAACTTCTTGGTCTGCGCCTCGACGCCCTTGGCGGCGTCAATCACCATGACTGCCGCGTCAGCCGCCATGAGTGTGCGGTAGGTGTCCTCGGAGAAGTCCTGGTGGCCGGGGGTATCGAGGATGTTGACGCAGATGCCGTTGTAGTTGAGCTGCAGCACCGAGGAGGTGACTGAGATGCCGCGCGCCTTCTCGATGTCCATCCAGTCGGACACCGCATGCTTGGAAGAGCTCTTGCCCTTGACCGAGCCGGCCGTCTGAATGCTGCCCGTGTACAACAGGAGCTTCTCGGTAAGGGTGGTCTTACCTGCGTCAGGGTGCGAAATGATGGCAAAAGTGCGACGCGAGGAGATTTCGTCGGCCAAGCTCGACATGGGGGTCCTTTCTTGCAGTGACGGGCAAGTCCGTCATACACCGTGCGATTTTCTCAGAAGATGTATTGTAGCGCGAACAAAGGGCTTGCCATGAGCTGGTAAAACTGCTTGGCCGAATCTGCGCATGCCGGTGAGGTTATGCGCCGATGAGCGTCCCAATCTCCTCAAGGCCGCGGGCAAAATGAATCCGCCGTTGCCGCTCGGGCGTTGAAAGACCGCAGCAGATCATGTGCTTGAAAAACGCCTCGAGGTCGTCGTAATAGCCGTTGAGGTTGTAGAAGATGCACGGCGCGTCGAGGTGTCCCAGCGAGAGCTTCGAGGCAACCTCGGCAATCTCCTCAAGCGTGCCCGTGCCGCCGGGAAACGCGACGAACGCGTCGCCAAGCTCGATCATCTTGGTCTTGCGCGTGGTCATGTCGGGCGTGACGATGAGCTGTGTGAGGTTATCGTACTGCACGCAAGCGTCGATGAAGAACTGAGGCTCGACGCCGATCACGTCACCGCCAGCCTCGAGGGCGCCGCCGGCAAGCCTGCCCATGAGACCCACCTTGGAGCCACCATACACAAGCGTGTGGCCCGCGCGAGCAATCCAAGCCCCGAGCTCATAGGCTGCGGTGCTAAACACGGGGTCGTTCCCTTCGCTTGCGCCGAGATATACCGTGACGTTCATGCCTCTCCTCATCCAATAAAAAACGGAGTGCCCGGTTACCCAGGCACTCCGCCAATTCTAACCTAGAAGAGCAGGTGCGACGCGAACAAACCTAACAGTCGCGCGTACTTACTTCGCCTGCGACAGGGCGTCCTGAACGGCAGCCTTGAAGCCCTTAAGGGTGTTGGAGGCACCGGAGGCAATGTCGATGTCGTCGAGGTTGTCGACGCCCACGACCTCCTCGCAGTAGGTCGGCAGGGCAAGCTCGCCGATCGTAGCGGTCTCGGAGGACTCCACGACCTCGCAGCCAGAAATCTTGCCGCCCTCGACGGTCACGGACAGCGTGATCTTGCCGCCGTAGCCCTGGCCGGAGCCCTCGTACGTGCCGTCGGCGTAATCGCCGGTCAGCTCAGAAGCGGCGCCTGCGGCTGCAGCTGCCTCGGCGTCGAGCTTCTCCTGGTGGGTCATAGCCTTCTCAGTGGCGCCCTCGAAGGTGCCCTGAGCACGCTTAGCGGCGTTCTGGCCAGCATAGCGGCCGAAGACCATGGTCTCGGAGAGGTTGCCGCCGCCGTTGTACATGTCGGCGAAGACGGAGCCCATCTCGCCGCCCTCGAACAGACCCTCGATAGGCAGGCCGTCGATGCCGATGACCTGGGCCTTGGCGTTGCGGCGAGGGCCACCCTGGGTGTTGAACAGCGTGGGGCCGATCTTCAGGGCATAGAAGGGGCCGGTCTCAACGGGCACGGTGCACATACGACCCCAGTCGTCCTCTTCGCCCTGGTTGTCGTTGGCATGGCAGTGCTTGTTGTACTTCTCCAGGGCCTTGTCGAGCTCGCCGTTTGCGTTGAAGTCGGGAGCGTCGCCAGCATCGCGGATGGCCTGGGACAGGTCGGCAATGGTGTCACCCGAGATGATGAGGCCACTCTCAATCTCGGCCTGGTTGTCATCGCTGAAGCCATTGGTCATGGGGCCGTCGGCAATGTGGGCGGAGTCGATGATGAGGTAGGCCGGCAGGGGCATGGGCGTGGAAATCCAACGGCCGCCGATGGAGATGCGGCCATGGCGCGTGGCAGCCTGCTCGTTCTGGAAGCGCGAGCCGTCAAGGCCGGCATAGATGCCGTTCTTGGCAGAGGCGCCACCGAAGCGAGTCGTGGTCAGGTTCGGGTTCTGGTAGGTCCACATGTAGCCAGAGACGTTGGACATGTGCCACAGCTCGGCGCCCACCTGCTGGGCCATCTTGATGCCGTCGCCGGTGTTGGTGGTGCCGGCCTGCAGGTAGGTGTAAGGCAGCTGCGTGAAACCGGCGATCATGTCCTTGTTGGCCTCAAAGCCACCGGTGCACAGGCACACGCCGCCGTTGGCCTTGATGTTGAGCTCGGCGCCGTCCTTCTCGACAACGACACCAATCACGGCGCCGGCCTCGTCGGTGATGAGGCGCTTACCAGCGCAGCTCTTCCACACGGTGAGCTTCTCGTCGTCAACGCGGGCGTTAACGGCAGCCATGCAGAGGTTGTAATAGCTGGCATCGAAGCGGGTGCCGGAGGCAGACAGGCACAGGCAGTGCTCAGACTCGGGAATCTCGGGGAACTCGTTCCAGTGGTACACATAGCCGGCGCGGCCCAGACCCCAGGCGTTGTCGGTAAGAACCCAAGCGTCCTTCTGAGCAGCCTCCATCGGGAACTTGTCGGGCTGATCGGCAGGGCTGACCTCGGGGCACACGAGCTCGGGGTCGGCGCCCAGGGTGTTGATCATCCAGTCCCAGTTGCCAGCGGCACCCTCGCACATACCCTTAAGGGCCTCTTCGTCCCAGTTCTGGAACTTGCCCATGAGCTTGGAGAAGTAGCCGTAGAGCTGGTCGGCGTCGTCGGTGGCGATCACAAACTGGCCGGAAGCCTTCGTGTTGCAGGGCTCTTCGCCCTCAGGAGCCTTCTCGCAGACGAGGACCGTGGCGCCCTCCTCGTAGGCGGCGACGGCGGCGTTTGCGCCAGCGCCACCGAGACCAAGCACGACGACGTCGTACTCGGCGTCCCACTGCACGTCGGCTGCAGGAGCGTCAGCCAGCGCGGTGCCGGTGACGGCACCCATGGCGACGGCACCCATGGCGGCACCCTTGAGCAGATTGCGGCGAGAAACGTTAGTGCTCATACAAAAATCC
>USJP01000068.1 GCA_900555105.1 uncultured Coriobacteriaceae bacterium
GGCCCTCGGGCTGCAGGTAAAGCACGCGTACCCAACCGCCGTAGGGACGCACCTCCTGGGCGACAGCCTGCAAAAGCCATGCCAGGTTGTGGTCGCCGGGCAGGTCATGACCCCAAATGCCGGTGTCCTGGCCGATGAGGACAATCTCGCGCACGCCGCCTTCGAGCAGGTGGCGCACCTCGGAGAGGATGACGTCGGCCTCACGCGAGAAGTAGCGGCCGCGAATGTAAGGGATGGCGCAGAAGGAGCAGAACCTGTCGCAGCCATCGGAAATCTTCACGTAGGCGAAGGCGGCTTGAACCGTACGAACGACCTCGGGGACCTCCTGGGTGCACTCCTCCATGCCGAGCACGCGCTTGAGGACCGAGCAGATCTCGTCTTCGCGCTTGCAGGGGACGAAGGCCGCCACGTCGGGCATCTCATGCTCGATTTCGTCGCCGTAGCGGGCGGGGATGCAGCCGGCCATGACGATGGGGCAGGTAATGCCGTCCTCAAGCTTCTCCGCCACGAGGGAGAGCGTCGTCTCGATGCCCTCCTCCACGGCGCTCATGAGAAATGAGCACGTGTTGACGATGATGACGTCGGCGTTGTCCGGCTCGTCAATGACCTCAAGCTGGGTGTCAGCGTCGACGAGCGCCCTCATGCGGTCGCTGTCAACCTCGTTCTTGGCGCAACCCAGTGTGATGAAAGCGACGTTTTTTGTGGTGTTGGTTTGCATATGTTGCATGGCCTTCCGGCGACTCTTAACGATAGTTGGTGAACTGGAGGGGCTGGCCGTAGTCCTGCTCGCGCAGGAAGGCGATGACGGTCTGAAGGGCGTCCTTGCTCGGAGAGGAAACCTTGAGCTTGTCGCCCTCGACGGTCACCTTGACCTTAAACTTCGCGTCGCGCACGTCCTTGCTGATCTTCTTGGCAAGCTCCTGCTCGATGCCCTGCACCACGGTGCCGATGACGCGTACGGTACCCGCACTTGCGGGCTGGGGGTCGCCAAAGGAGACGGAAGACAGGTCGACCTTGCGGCGGACGAGACGCGTCTGGAAGACGTCGATGACCTGGGAGGCAACGAACTCAGAGGGCGCCTGCACAGTCACGACGCCCTTGGCCTTGTCAAGCTCGATGGTGGCATGGGAGTCCTTGAGGTCGTAGCGCTGCACGAGCTCCTTGGTCGTCTGCTGGTAGGCGTTGTCGACCTCCTGCATGTCGACTTCGGAAACGACGTCGAAGCTGCTGTCTTTGGATGCCATGTGTCTCTCCTTGTTTCAGGGGGCCATGCGCCCCAATCGGTCAATCAATAGGATGCAAAGGCGTTAACCCTCGTATGAGTCGTCTTCGCCGTAATAGCCGGAATCATCGTACGAGTCGTAGTCGCTGTAGTCCGTGTTGTCGGTCCACTCGTCTTGAGACGAATCGTACTCGTCCGATCCGTCCTGCGAAGCGGTGTCGGCGGGGGGATCGGGAGCCCACTGGTCTTCGGGAACCGTGGCATTGAGCACGTACGTACCATTAGAGATGGTAGGCGTGACCGAAGTACCGTTGATGGCAATCGAGACGCCGGTGGAGTCGCTCAACGTCACGGCAAGGGTGCGGCCAATCGTCCACTCCTGCGTGGACCCAGCTTCCAGGTTGCCCGCATACACGGCGTTTCCGTCGACGTAGACCTCCGCCCAAACAGAGTTTGCCGCGTCGGCTGCAAAGGCAAGCGAGACCTTGGAGTTCACGGGAATGGCGGTAAGGTCGATGCCGGAGGGATTGAGCTTCGTTGTGTCGACGATCGTGCCGGGCTGAGCCGCTTGATTCGTGCCGGCCACGCTCGTGACGGGAATGGAGCTGTTGCCCTGCGACTGGGACGCCTTGTTCGTGCACGACGTGGCAGCCACAGCTATCACCACAACGAGCACGACGGCAAAGACACCCACAAGAATGAGCATGACGCGCCTGTCGGCCATGATGGTCTGGAGGATGCCCTGGAGCACTTCCGAAACACTTTGCTGCGTGGCATGCGTCGTTTGGTTGCGTCCTCCCGACCTGCCGCCGCTGCCTCCCTCATACCCGCTGTCAACTTCGAGCGGCTGGGCAGTCTCACGTGGGCGGGAGCTTGGACGCTGACCCTGATATGAGCCAGCTGCGGCAGTGCCCGAACCCGTGCGCCTGCCAGCGGCACCATAGGAGCCCGGCCTCGCCGTATCCTGTCGCGTCCGGAAATCGGCATAGCGGACGGGTTCGGCTTCGACGCCGGCGCGACCAGGCTGTCTGTTTCTGCTTGCAGGGGCCTCATAGCGACCAGGGGCCGGCGCACTTGTACGGGCAGGCGAGGCGGGACGGCTATACGTGTTGCGGCTGTCCGCTCTCCATTGAGCACGAGCCTCTGATGAAGTGGTCCTTGTGGGCGCGCGCATAGCCGAGGAGGTGCCTTGTGACCTGCCGGCCTGAGGCTGCCGGGTGTCCTGGCGGTAACCGGCGCGCTGATCGGACCGAGTGTCGCGCCGTCGCTCGTCTTGACGTGACGCGTCGCGCGAAGAGGCCTGCTGGAAGCGTTCGTCCTGACGGGCATAGCCCTGCTGACGAGCCTCATATTCGGCAAGCTGCTCGTCAAAGGCGCGCAAGACCTCGAAGGTGTTGAGGCCCAGGTAACGAGCGTATGACCCCATCGAGGCACGTGCATAGCCCTTGGGGGGCATGGCGTCGAAGTCGGTGTACTCGAACGCCTCGATGACATGCCGGCGCAGCTTTGTGGCTTCGGCTGCTTTATCAATTGACAGGCCAAGCTCCTTGCGGCGTTTGGCCAGAAGGTTTCCGATGGGCTGCATGTTCGGCATCTTCTGCATCACTCTCCAGACGGGATGTCGGCGTTGCGGAGCGTCTCAAGCTCGTCGAGGTCAGACACAAGAACGGTTCGCGGCTTGGAACCCTGGGCAGGGCCCACCACGCCCATTTCCTCGAGCAAGTCCATGACGCGGCCGGCGCGAGCATAGCCGAGCTTCATGCGACGCTGGAGCATGGAAGTGGAGCCAAGCTGGTTCTCCACGACAAGTTTAGCAGCCTCCCAGGCCAAGGGGTCGTCGTCGCCCGGTCCTGCCGAACCTCCCCTGCCTGTGGGTCCAGCGGGTTCAGTGGAGGTGTCGAGCGGAAGCTGGCCGCCTGCGCTAGGCATGGGGGCCATGGCGCAAGGACGGGCGGCGGGCTGGGACTTGATGTGATTGAGAATCGCCGCCTTCTCCTCGTCGGTGACGTTGCATCCCTGGATACGGCGAGGCATGTCGCCGAAGGATGCCTCGAGGAACAGCATGTCGCCGTGGGGCAGCAGCTTCTCGGCACCCATCTGGTCGATGATGATGCGCGAGTCGGTGCCCTTCGAGACGCGCAACGCGATGCGGTTTGCGACGTTTGCACGGATGAGGCCCGTGACGATGTCGGCGCGCGGGGTCTGCGTGGCGATGACGAGGTGGATACCAGCGGCACGACCCAGCTGGGCCACGCGTACGATGGATGCCTCCACGTCTTTCTTGGCGACCATCATGAGGTCTGCAAGCTCGTCGATGACGACGACGACGCACGGCAGAGTCGTGAGGTTCGTTTCCTCTTCGGCGATCCTGGTGACAAGAGAGTTATAGGAAGCAAGGTCGCGAACGCCCAGGTTGGAGAAGACGCGATAGCGCCTGTCCATCTCGGTGACCGCCCATTGCAATGCAGCGGCGGCCTGACGGGGGTCGGTCACGACGGGCATGGCAAGGTGGGGAATGCCGGCATACTCGCTGAATTCGACCTGCTTGGGGTCGACGATGATGAGGCGCAGCTCTTCAGGCGTGTCGCGCATGAGCATCGACAGGATGATGGAGTTCACGGTGACGGACTTGCCCGAACCAGTGGTACCTGCGATGAGCAGGTGCGGAAGCTTGCCGAGGTCGGCATGGACGGGCTTGCCGCCGGCGTCGAGGCCTACGGCGAAGTCGAGCGGGCCGCCGGTGACACAGGGCAGCACGTCGCCAAAGGCAACCTCGCGGCGGCTTTCGTTGGCAACCTCCACGCCCACATAGCTCGTGCCCGCAACAGGCGAGTAGATACGCACGCTTGGCGCAGCAAGGGTGCGGGCGATGTCGTTCTCCAGGGCGGAAATCCTATTTACGCGCACGCCCTTGCCGGGGCAAAGGCGATACGTTGTGAACGTGGGGCCCTCGACCCAGTCGACGACATGGGCGTCCACGCCAAACTCCGCAAGCGCCGACTGCAGCGCAGCGGCGGTCTCTTGGGCGAGCTCAGAGTGCTCCGCGACGAAGCCCTTGCCGCCGTTGGAACGCCTGGCCAATGCCAGTGGGGGGAGCTCGTAAGGACCCTCGTTGACGGGGGTATCCTGCTGGCTTGCCCCGAAGTTGACAAGGGCTTCGGCAGCCTCGCCGGAAGAGGCGCGACGCGTGGGCACCTGGGCAAAAACGCTTGTGGCGTTGAGGCTCGTGGTAGCACTGCGACGCTGCTGGGGAACAGCCGGTGCCACGACGGGGGCTATGGGTTGCACCGCGGCAGCGGACGCGCCCTTCGCAGGCTCCTCCCAGGGCAGCTCACACTCGGCGCAATCCTCGTCAAACACGGCAGGGCCAGAGACCGCCTGCGCATACGCATCGTTGCGGCAAGCAGCATCGACGGCCGCATTGGTCGAGTTGTCGAGAGAGGCTGAGTCGCTCTCCCCTGCCGGCTGTGCGGGTCGCGTATACATGGGGGTTACAGGCAAGGACGGACGCTTGGCCTCTCGGGCCGCCTCGAAGTCGCTCATTGGCTCAGCTGGCAAGGCGGCAGCGGGCGCATCATCGCGAGGAGCACATGCTGCAGTCGCTGTCGCAGCAGCCGTGCTGGGCGCAATGGTGCCCTTCTCAGCAATGTACATGTCGTCAGAAGACGCCATCGAGTCGTCGTAATAGAGCGGCGCACCCGGGATAACGCCCGGGACGAGGCTGTCGGCCTGACCGTCGCCCAGATCGTTCGGATCGAAGGCGTCGCGGTTCCACTCATCGGCCGGGTTCCACCAACCCGAGGAAGCACGGCGGGCCTTTTTGTTGATGAGCGACTGAGGGGGCTGGGGCAGCGACTCGTCAAGGGCAAACCGCTGCTCGGGCACGGAACGCATCTCAGGCACACGACGATAGTCATCGGCAGGCTCGTATGCGTCGTCATCCTCATAGCCAGCGTCGTCGCGCTCCTGTGCAAGCAGGGTCGTCTTGGGAGCAGGCTGCACTTGCTCGTACCCGAGGTCGTCCTCACCGTCAAGGAGCGTCGTCGAAGCAACGCCGGCGGCCTTTGCTCGGCTGAGAACCGAAGCGGGAGGCGTTGCATAGTCGCGCAAATTCACCGCTTCATGGTCGAACGGTATGACCGTGGTGGCAGAGCGTGCACGGCTCGTGGGTGCGGCAGTCATGCCAGACTGCGGGCGGCAGCGATCGTCGGGGTTGAACAGCACGGTGGGCGTATAGCCTTCAGGCAGCTCGTCCTCGTAGAAATCGTCCTCATAGCGCGACGCACGGCGCTCGCGAGAGGCACGCCTCTCCGCGCTGCGGGCAAGCGACTGCTGGTGGCGCATGCGCACTTGGACGACTACGGAGGAGACATCGAGGCCGATGATTACAAGGCCTGCGATGGCGATGCCGACAATCACAACAAACCCAGCAATCTGCCCAAAGAGAGACAGAAGCACCCAGGCGAGGCCGTTACCGACATAGCCGCCCCGTGCACGGAGGTTTTCAACATTGAACAGGATGTTCGCATCTGCGGTGCAACCTGCGGTGGTGATGCCGAAGCCGGCCATCACGGCAAGGGCCACAAGCAGCAAACCCACAATGACCCTGCTTGCAACAAGGCCGGCATGCTGGGTGAAGATGGTTACCGACCATGCGACAAGCGCAAGGGGCACAAGGATGGCCCCGACGCCGAAGAGCGTATGCAGAAAAGCGCTGAGGCCTTGAGTGAGCATGCCAGTTGTGGGCGCGAGCATCGCGATGAACAGGGCCGCACCGATGACGGCAACCACGACACCCGCGATTTGCTGGCGCGTCTCATAGTCGAGCAGCGGCGTGCGAGGCTCCGCTGGCATGGCTGGGCTCGGCGCAGGTTCCACCCGGCGCTGAGCAGACTGGTTCGAGGAGGCAGCCTGCCCGGAGCGAGCCTTGGCGGTCGCCTTCTGCGGGGTCGCCTTCTTGGTGCGCCCTCCGGACTTTTCTTTGGTTGTCTTCTGCGAGCTGGCCTCGCTCTTCGGACGACTCACGCGCTGGAACCTGCCTTACACTTCCACGACAAACGAAACAATGACCGGGCGGCTGTGCCAGGTCTCCCAAAGGTGGCTCGAAACGGTGTCGCGCACAACCTTGTCCACAGCCTCGCGGCTCTCAAGCGAGGCGCTGCGCTTGGCAATGGCCTTCTTCACACGCTCAGTAAGCAGTGTGACGCAACCGGGTGCCTCGGCGTCAAACGATACACCCTTGGCAGAAAGCTGAAGGCCAACCAAGGTGGATGTACGGCGGGAGAACGTGGCAACGACGCTTACCAGGCCGTCTTCCGACAGTCGCTTGCGGTCGGCAAGGACCATCTGGTCGGTGTCGGAGATGCGCAGGCCATCAACGTAGATGACGCCCGACTCGACCGTCTTGCCGCGTGTGACGCGATGGTCGCGCATCTCGAGCGACTCGCCGTTGTCGAGGATGAAGATGTTGTCCTCGTCGACACCCATGTCCTGGGCGAGCTTTGCATGAGCACGCAGGTGCGTGGCCTCGCCGTGGACGGGCATGAAGTGCTTGGGACGCGTGAGCGCCATGAGCATCTTCAGCTCCTCCTGGCAGGCGTGGCCGGAGACGTGGACCATGCCGCGGCTCTTGTCGTACACGTCGGCGCCGATCTTGGCGAGGGTGTTGATGATCTGGGTCACGGCCTTCTCGTTGCCCGGGACCGGCGTGGCCGAGATGATGACCGTGTCACCCTCTTGAATCTGCAGCGTCTTGTGCTCACCCGTAGCCATGCGTGCAAGAGCCGAGAGCGGCTCGCCCTGAGAGCCGGTGCACAGCACGACGACGCGATTCTCAGGGTATTTGTCGATGTCGAAGGCATCGATGATGTCCTCTTCGTCAATCTTGAGGTAGCCGAGTTCACGGGCAACGCGGGTGTTGGTGAGCATCGAACGACCAGTCACGACCACCTTGCGGCCCGATGCAATCGCGGCGTCGCACACCTGTTGGAGACGATGGATGTGGCTCGAGAACGAGGCAACGAACACGCGGCCCTTGGCGTTGGAGATGACATCGCGCAGGAAGGGGCCGACAGCAGCCTCGCTGGGGGTGTACCCGGGGCGGTTTGCGTTGGTCGAGTCGCTCATCAGCAGGTCGACGCCCTCATCGGCAAACCTGGTGAGCGCCGCAAAATCAGTACGGACGCCGTCGATGGGGGTCTGGTCGAGCTTGAAGTCGCCCGTGTGCAAGACGTTGCCG
>USJP01000069.1 GCA_900555105.1 uncultured Coriobacteriaceae bacterium
CAAGGATTGGAAGTGCGAATAGTCCTACCAGGCGCTGTTTCTGGCAGGAACTCACACGGGGTGCGGGTGACCTCGGTGCCAATCGCTTACAGGGGGTGCGTGGACCCTAAGGGCTCCTCGCGGCCGTCCATGGGCTTGCCATGGTAGTCCAGGCCGCCCGTGAGGAGCGCCATGGGCTCTCCGGCCTCAAAGGCGGGCAGGATGCGCAGGTAGTCCTCGATGCCACGCTCAAAGACCTCAGGGAAGCTCTCGGTGCTGCTCTGAGGTTTGAACGGGTCCTCCCAGGGCAGATGGCCCATGTTCATCGAGGGGTTGTCGGCGCCTTCGTCCACCTTGTGGGCAAGTGAGGCGAGCTGGGAGTGGGGCCTGGCCAGACGCTCGGCACGCGAGATGCTGCGCTGGCGGGTGGAGCCGAAGGGCTCGATCTTCTCGTAGCACAGGCGCATGTCGTCCACGGCGCCCGGGTAGTCAATGGGGCGCACATCGAGCTTGAAGACGGCGCGGGCCGTCTGAGCGAGCAGCGTGCCCGCCACGAGCAGTCCCTCGGGCGAGCCGACCAGCACGGAGGCCGGGGCGAGCTGGGCGCAGTTTACGCCGCGCAGGTGGTCGAGCATGCCACAGTCAAGCTCGCTTTCAATCACGGCGTGCACCTCATGGTATGCGTCGGCGAGCTCGCGGTTGTAGTCGCACAGCTCGTATTCGTGGGCGTACACGAAGGGGTGGGCGTTGCGGTCGAGCACATAGTGGGCGAGCAAGCCCACTACAAAAGCGCGCCCCAGACCTGCCTTGTCCTGCGGCAGACGCGCGATATCGGCGCGCAGGCGGTCGAAGGCGGCGGAAACGCGCCTGCGGTGCATGTTCGATCCCATGGCGCGTACGGCGTTGCCGCGGGCGCACGTCACGGCAAAGAAGAACGGGTCGGGGCCCTGGCAGCCCATGAGAAACAGGTCGTGTTCCTCCTCGGTGAGGCATAGCTCACGGCCCGCGCGGTGCAGAACTTCCTCGCCGAAGAGCTGGTGGGTGATGAGTGCCGGCATGGCATGCTCCCTTCATGTGACCTTGTGTGTACAAGGCTGGCTCTAATGCACAAACTTTGCCCTCTGTGGGTTTATGTGCGGTGAAAAACGAATACCATGGTGCGTAACGGTACGTGCATGTGTGTCGGGGGCATCCTCGGCACGTCGGAAGGGCGCATCGCCCTGTTTCGCCCCCTTGAGAGAGGACCTTTCCGTGTCCACAAAGCTTACCAGTATTGAACGCAAATGGGTCCTTTACGACGTGGGAAACTCGGTGTTCGTGCTGCTGTGCACCGCCGTGGTGCCCATCTACCTCAATTCCTTGCTTGAGAGTGCCGGGCGCACTGATGTTGTCACGTCGTTCGGGTATGCCCAGACGATTGCAAGCCTGGTTGTGGCAGTCCTTATGCCCATCCTGGGTTCCCTGGCCGATTTCGAGGGTAAGAAAATCAAGTTCTTCCTCGGCTTCTTTCTCACAGGCGTCATCTGCTGTACCTGCATGGCGCTGCCCCTGAGTTGGTTTGCGTTTCTGGTCGTCTACGTGCTGGCCACGGTGGGCCTCAACTCGTCGATGACGTTTTACGATTCCATGCTTGTCGACGTCACGAGTGACGAGCGCATGGATGCGGTCTCCTCCCATGGGTATGCCTGGGGCTACGTGGGCTCCACGGTGCCGTTCATCGGCTGTCTGGCGCTCATCTTCGGCGGTCCCGCTATCGGCATTCCCACGGCGGTTGCCACGCGCCTGTCGTTTGTCGTCACGGCGTTGTGGTGGGCCGGCTTCACGATTCCCCTTCTGCGCAGCTATCGCCAGCGTCATTTCAAGACGTCGGGCGAGACGATGGGTCAGGCTGTGCGCAAGAGCCTGTCGGGGCTTGCGGGCACCATGCGCAAGATCACGAAGGACAAGTCCCTCTTCTTCTTCATGCTCGCGTTCTTCTTCTATATCGATGGAGTCCACACCGTCATCGCCATGAGCACGTCGTACGGCACGAGCCTGGGCATCGACTCCACGCAGCTCGTTCTGGCCTTGCTTGTGACGCAGTTCGTCGCGTTTCCCAGCGCCATCGTCTACGGTTGGCTTGCGGGCAAGTTTGGCACGAAACGCATGATCATGATTGCCGTGCTTGCCTACACGTGCATCGTGTTCTTTGCGGCGTTCTTCCTCAAGACGGCGTTTGAGTTCTGGGTGCTGGCGGTGAGCGTGGGTCTTTTCCAGGGTGGCATCCAGGCCCTGTCGCGCAGCTACTTTGGCCGTCTTATCCCCAAGGAGAACTCCAACGAGTTCTACGGCTTCTTTGACGTGTTCGGCAAGTACGCCAGCGTCATGGGGTCGTTTCTCGTTGCCGTGATTACCCAGGTTACGGGTGACGCATCTTTGGGAGTGCTTTCCATCGCGGCCTTGCTGCTTGTGGGCTTGATTCTTTTGGTTAAGATGCCCGAGCCCACGTGCCGTGCTCAGGTGGAGGAATAGGGGACTTGTGAGAGAGGTAACGAATCAGGCTCATGTGGGCATGGGGCTGCTGCGCGCCAAACGCGATGCCCTGGGCCTGTGGAAGGCGGACGGTTCCGGCCCCTTCTGTGCGCCCGAGCCGCGCGAAGTGCAAGGTTGTGCGCTGCTCTTCGAGGGTGGCGGTATGCGGGTGAGCTACACGACGGCTGCCGTGGTGACCTTGCTTGAGCAGGGGATTCGCTTCCCCTTTATGTGCGGGGTTTCGGCTGGCACCTCAAACATCGCCAACTATCTGCACGGCGATCCCTGGCGAGCCCGCGTGAGCTTCACCGACATTGCGCTTGACCCGCGTTTTGGCGACTGGAAGACGTTTGTGCAAGGCAAAGGCTTCTTCTCGGCGCATTGGCTCTATCAGGAGTCATGCCTGCCGGCAGGCCCGCTTGTGTACAACTATGGCCGTTACGAACGCTCCAGTGCCGATTTTGCCATCCAGGCATTCGACATCGAATCCGGTGAGTCGGTTGTGTGGGGTAGGGACGACATCCATTGCCTGAACGACCTGATGGTGCGTGTGCGCGCGAGCAGCACTATTCCCTTCATGATGCCGATGACGCAGGTAGATGGGCATACTTTTGCTGACGGCGGGCTCGGAGAAGGGGCGGGCCTTGCGCTTCAGACAGCACTCGACGCGGGATATGAGCGTGTGTTCGCGATTCTCACGCGGCCTCGCGGGTATCGCAAGGGCAAGACGGGCAAGAGCCAGCTGCTGCTCTCGAGTCTCTACGAACGCCGATATCCCAAGCTCGCACAGGCCCTGCGCACGCGCAACGAGCGCTACAACGCCGAACTAGAGCGCTTGGAGCAGATGGCCCGTGAGGGTCGCGCCTACATCGTCTATGCCGACGGCATGGCCGTTTCCAGCTCTACGTGCGACGTCGATGCCTTGCGCGCAAGTTACGCCGACGCATATGGGCGCTATCAGACGGAGCTGCCCCGCTGGCTCGATTGGCTGGGGCTGTCCTAGGCCAGCATGCGTATATGAGCGACGAAAAAGGCCGCCCCAGCTGGGACGGCCTTTTTGTTTGCTGCGTTGAGGAATCGGAGAGCCTAGAGCACCTTGCTCAGGAAGTCCTGCGTGCGCTTCTCCTTGGGGTTGGAGAAGAGCTCCTGGGGCGTGCCCTGCTCCACGATGTTGCCGCCGTCCATGAACAGCACGCGGCTTGCGACCTCGCGGGCGAAGCCCATCTCGTGGGTCACGACAATCATCGTCATGTTATCGTCGGCCAGCTCGCGCATAATCTCGAGGACCTCGCCCACCATCTCGGGGTCCAGGGCGCTCGTGGGCTCGTCGAAGAGCATGACCTTGGGCTTCATCATGAGCGCTCGCGCAATGGCGACGCGCTGTTTCTGGCCGCCGGAGAGCTGCCCGGGGTAGGCATCGGCCTTGTCGGGCAGGCCAACACGGTTAAGCAGGCGCTTTGCCTCCTCATGTGCCTCTTCCTTGCCCATGAGCTTGAGCTTGGTGGGGGCAAGCGTCAGGTTGCCCTCGATGGAGAGGTTGTTGAAGAGGTTGAAGTGCTGGAACACCATGCCCATGTGGCGACGCACCTCGTCGATGTTGACGTGGGGTGCGGTGATGTCTTTGCCCTCGAAGAGAATCTGACCGGAGGTGGGAATCTCAAGCAGGTTGAGGCAGCGTAGGAAAGTGGACTTGCCCGAGCCAGACGGTCCGATGACGACGACCTTCTCGCCGGGGGCGATGTGCTCGTTCACGTCGTTGAGGACGACGTGGTCTCCATACGCCTTGACCAGGTGATTAACGGTGATCACTTTCGCGCAGCCTCCTTTCGATCCTGTTGAAGATAAAGGTCAGAATCATGACCATGGCCAGGTAAATGACCGCGATTGCAAAGAACGGGACGAGCGCCTGGAACGTGTTGCCCTGGATGATCATGGCACCCTTTGTGAGGTCCTTGAGGCCGATGACCGTGACGATCGAGGTCTCCTTGAGCAGGGTGATCGTCTCGTTGCCCAAGGCGGGCAGAATGTTCTTGAACGCCTGGGGGATGATGACCGAGCGCATGGTGGTGCCGTAGGACAGGCCCAGCGAACGGCCTGCCTCCATCTGACCGGGCTCGATGGACATGATGCCCGAGCGCACGATCTCGGCGATGTAGGCGCCCGAGTTCATGCCGAAGGCGATGACGGCACAGGTGACGAGGTTCGCCTCGGTCGAGCGTGCCGACGCCCACACGACAAACCACATGATGAGCAGCTGAACCATGGTCGGTGTTCCGCGAATGACGGTGATGTAGACCTTGGCGATGATGTTGAACAGGCCCAGGATGGGGTTCTTCCTGCGGCCCTGTTGCTGCTGGTCGTGCGCCGATCGAATGATGGCGCAGATGACGCCCAGGATGAGACCGAGCACGAATGCCAAGGACCATACCATCAGCGTGATGCGCAGGCCGCTCAAGAAAAACGTGTAGTTGTCCTGGTAGACGAACGTCTGGTACAAGCCCAGCTGAAGGGTTTCGATGAACTCTTCCACGGGCGAACCTCCTCAAAACATAAGGGCGGGCGGCCTGATACGAGACCGCCCGCCCCACAGACAAGCGGGTTGAATGATACGGTACTTACTTACTTCGCCTGGGACAGGCAGTCCTCGACGGCGGAGAAGATGGCCTTGGAGGTGACGGTGGCGCCGGAGACGGCGTCGACGCCCTCGGTGCCGTTGGCGGCCACGATGGCCGAAGGCAGCTGGTCGATGGCCTTGGAGCCGATGCCCTCGGTCTCGGAGTTGTCGCCGACGGTCACGGTTGCGATCTTGCCGTCCTTGACCTCGACGGTCACGGGCACCTTGCCGCCGATGCCCTTGCCCTCGGCGGTGTAGGAGCCGTCCTTGTAGGAGCCGCCCTTGTCCTCGGAGGCGTCCTTGTCCTCAGAGCCGTCGTTGATGTAGGTGTCGATGACCTTCTTGACGCTGCCGTCGGCGATGAGCTCCTTCAGGGCGCCGTTGATGGCGTCGAGCAGGGCGGTGTTGTCCTTGTTGACGGCGATGGCGTAGTCCTCCTCGACATATGCGGTGTCGAGGATCTTCAGACCCTTGTTGGCTTCAACGTAGTTCTTGGCAGGCTCGTTGTCGATGATGACGCAGTCGACCTTGCCGGCCTGGAGGGCCTGGACGGCGGTGGGGCCGCTGGTGTAGGGGATGACGCGGTCCTGGCCGTAGTCGTCGGCGGCGTAGATGTGACCGGTGGTGTTCTCCTGCACGCCGATAAGGAAGTCGGCGTTGTTGGCCAGGTCGTCGGGGCTGGAGATGGGGGAGTCCTCGGTCACGATGATGACCTGGACGCCCGAGGCATACGTGTCGGTGAAGCTGACGTTCTTCTTGCGCTCGTCGTTGACCGTGATGCCGGCGAGGCCCATGTCGATCTTGCCGGTCTGGACGGCGGTGATGATGGCGCCGAAGTCCATGTCCTCGATCTCGAGCTCGAGGCCGAGCTTGTCGGCGATGAGGGCGGCCACGTCGGCGTCGATGCCGACGATCTTGTCGCCATCATAGTACTCGTAGGGCGGGAAGGTGGCATTGGTGCCCATGATGAGCTTGCCCTGCTCGACGGTCTTGAGCTCGGCTGCTTTGTCATCAGCGGCAAAGGCGGCGCCGGCGCCGGCGAACATGCCCATTGCGAGGCCGGCTGCGAGGGTGGTGCAGAAGCTGCGGCGTGAGACGTTCATGGCGATATCTCCTTAGGTTGACAAATTGCGACGTGCTATGAAGACACTATATCCCTCGCGCGTTTCCGATATGTACGAAAAGTGCGCAAACGGGGGTTTATGCGGACGAAAGCCGAAATTTTTCACTCTAGCGTATTAAACGCCGCCGTTTTGCGTTATGGTGTACTCCACCAAACTAAAGTGCTTCGGCGCGGACACGCTTGAAGCCGTCGAGAGGATGGTCACATGTTCAAGTCCGGTATGACCCGTCGCCAGTTCGCTGTTTCCGCCGCCGCCCTGTGTGCCATGACTGCGTTCGGCGCAGGACTGGCTTTTGCTGAAGATAAGAAGGAGGAAGCCGCTGAGGTCAAGCTTGACGGTCCCTTCATCGTTGGTTTCGATCAGGACTTCCCTCCCTACGGCTATGTGGGCGATGACGGCAACTACACTGGTTTCGACCTCGACCTTGCCGCTGCCGTCTGCGAGAAGGAGGGCTGGGAGGTCAAGTACGAGCCCATCGCCTGGGACGCCAAGGACGCCCTGCTCAACTCTGGTCAGATCACCTGCATCTGGAACGGCTTTACCATTGAGGGACGCGAGGACGACTATGCCTTCACTGCTCCGTACATGGAGAACCGCCAGGTCGTCGTCGTGAAGGCCGATTCCGGTATTGCCAAGCTTGCCGACCTTGCCGGCAAAAATGTCGTGACGCAGGCCGACTCCGCAGCCCTGAACCTTCTGTCCGAGGGCGGCGACCAGGCTGAGCTGGGTGCCTCTTTTGCCAAGCTCGAGACTCTTCCCGACTACAACACCGCCTTCATGAGCCTGTCGATGGGCGAGTACGACGCCGTTGCGCTCGATTACCCCATCGCTGTCTTCCAGATCGGTGACAAGGCCGACGAGTTCATCATCATCCCCCAGGCTCTGAACTCCGAGCACTACGCCGTGGGCTTCGCCAAGGGCAACGAGGCCCTTGCCGCCAAGGTCGAGGAGGACCTCAAGGCTCTCGCCGAGGACGGCACCGTCGAGGAGCTCTGCAAGAAGTACGCCGACCAGGGTGTCGACTTCACCGCTTGGTGCCTTGGCAAGGACGAGAAGGCCGCCGACGGCGCCGACAAGGCCGAGGCTGCCGGCCTCAAGGACGGCGAGTACACCGCCGAGGGCAAGGGCATCGGCGGCAAGGTGCCCGTGACCGTGACCGTCAAGGACGGCAAG
>USJP01000070.1 GCA_900555105.1 uncultured Coriobacteriaceae bacterium
CCCAATCGCTCTCACGGTCCGCCATCTACCTAGTGGAGGTTCACGTATGGAAATCGACGTCGACGAGCTGCGCGATTACATGGTCGACTACTGCGGCACAGCTGCGTTCTCCGACTCTCCCGCAGCCATTCTCGATGTGGTGGACATCGAAAGAATGGATGGCTACGAGCTCTGCGAAAAAGCCGAAGACCTCGGCATCAACCTGGGGAAGTTCGAGGTCGATTAAACCCCTACGCGATGGCGCCCGGCTTGCCGGCGCAGCGAACGGGGAGGGGCTCAGGCAGCGGAATCTGGCGGAACTCCTTGAGGAAGTCGACGATGTAGTCGGCGGTGCCGGCCATCATCGCGTCGCCCCACTCCTTGCTGGCGGTCTTGGCGTGGTCCGGGCCGATCCAGCCGTTGGCGGCATAGCGCACGGCGTCGCGCGGCATGCCCACGTGCACGCCCTTGTACAGCACGCTGCTCCAGCCGTCGGTGGGCATGGTCTCACTCACATCGTTAACCAGGTTCATCTCGCCGATCTGGCCCTCAAGCTGCGTCATGTCGACAAGGTCGGGGTTCACGGCAAGCATGGCCGAGGTCTCCTCGCCGGCACCGTGTCCACCAGCCCAAGCGGGGTTGATTTCGCCGGCCATGAGCCACCAGTTCATGAGCGCGCAACGGGCGCCACGGCGGTCGAGCTCCTCGCCCACCTGGGAGAGCGGCTTGATATTGGGGCCATGGCCGTTGAGGAAGACAAAGTGACGCGCGCCGTAATCGTAGAGCTGGTCGGTGAGACGCTTCGTGATCTGATACAGCAGGTCATAGCCGATGGAAAGCGTACCGGGGTAGCCCAGCAGATCGTCGGCCGCACCAAAGGGCAGCGTGGGGGCAATGAGAACGCTGGGGTCCTGGGCCTCGATGAGATCGAGCAGGTAGTTGGGCGCGATGGTGTCCACGCCGAGCGGGTTGTGACGGCCGTGCTCCTCGGTGGAACCAATGGTGAGGATGACGAGGTCGTTGCCGTCGTCGAAGTACTTCTTTACGGCAGGCCAGGTAGAAGTCTCAATACGCATGAATGAACCCTCCTTTTGACTAGCCGGCTTTCGAGGCATGGAACCCCTTCGCCGGACTTCTGTAGAGTTAGGCACATTCTAGTTCAGGGAAGCAGGAATGCCACCCCTCCTGTCGTAGCCGTCGCCCATTGTCACCCGATGCCTACAATGGCTTACGGTATTCGGCGATTACAAACTCGATAGGCGTGTCGAGCGCCTCGAGGTTCTCGAGACGAGCCTTGTCACGGGCGCTTGTGCGGTAATAATAGGGGGTCATCTGGAAGACGGCTTCGATGTCGGCGCTGCTTGCAAGCGTGATGTTTGCGCTCACCTTTGTCGTGGCGACCAGCTCGAGCTCTTCGCAGGCGGGAAGCTTCTCATCGTTGAGATACGGCGTGTCGTAGAGCACCTGTTTGAGGCCAAAAAGGTGCCGGGCTCCCGGAATGACCGAGAAGAGGGTGCCGTCGGGGCGCAGAATACGCGCGAACTCTTTGCCGTTGAACGGCGCAAAGAGATGAGTTGCCACAGCCACGATTGTGTCAGGCACGGGGATAGCCTTGAGGTTGGCGACGAAGTACGTGGCGCCCCCACGCTTGGCAGCAAGTCGCACCATCTCTTTCGCCAGGTCAAAGCCATAAACGTCAGTATAGGGAATGGCTCCGAGGGCCGAGGTGTAATAACCCTCGCCACAGCAGATGTCGAGAATGGGGGAGGGCTGGCCTTCGTTGTCAGTGTACGACTGTACCTTTTCGCTGACCAACTTCACGAGGGCATCTCGCAAAGGGGCGTAGTACCCCTTATCGAGGAAGTCGCGCCTTGAGCGTGCCTGGGCCTTCGGATCGCCCATGGTGTCGCCGGCCTTGGAAGAACGCAGCAAGTTGAGGTAGCCCTCACGCGCACGATCGAACCTGTGACCGTTCTCGCAGGAGGCTTTCTTGTCCCCGTCATCAAGGGGCTTGTGACAAACTGGGCAGAGCAAAAGCGACATGGCACACGACCTCAGGCTCGGGATTGGGACATCGAGTATAGCAGGCAGGCGCACACCCCTGGAAATCTCCCTACTCTGCATCCACGTGAAAAAACGTATAAAAAAGTCTTGCATAATCACGGGTGGCATTTTATACTTTCGGTAGCCGAAAGCCCAAGAGGGCAAAGAGCCCAGGGCATTCAGCCACGACCTATTCCGTGCGAAGGCGCGACGAAGGAGGTGGCCCCTATGGCCGGTACCATGTGCAATGACGAGGGCATTGAGCCCGGCTCCATGGCCGCCGCCTGTGGGTGGTTGTAATTCGCCTGTTAGGCGGCGGGTTTTATCCCTGGTAGGACAGTTAGATCGCTTCCCAGATGGGAGATGAGTCCAAAGGGCAGTGGATGAGCGGCTTTCCGCTCAGAAAACCCTAGCGTTAGGTACCCAGTCCTTTCGATTTACTGGAGATGAGTCCGAAGCACTGAGTACGGTCTACCTCATGTTTTGTTGAGCTCCCTTCGAATTTTTGGAGTTGAGTCCAAAGAACTGAGTACGGGTTACCTCATCTTGTAAGGCGCATTATTCCTTCGATGTACTGGAGATGAGTCCGAAGTACTGAATATGGGTTACCAAACAATTGAATATTTACGTCTGAATATGCATCACTGCAAGCAACCGTTGTTCAGGCGTTCAAGCACTACAGTCGGAGGGGCGCACCCCTCCAAAGAGAAAGCAAGCGGGGTCGGAGCAAAGAGCTTCGACCCCGCTTTTCGTATCCTGTCAAAACAAAAAACGACCCCGGAACAACACTTACTGTTCCAGGGTCACAATGCACGCAATCGTTCTCTTCCTTAGGCCGCTTTCAGCGTGCCTTCTCCCAGCTCCTCCAACGCATCGTGCGCAATGTCGAGAGTGAAGGTAAGAAAACCGCGCGTGAGGTAGAGAACGCCGCGATAGAAACGCGTCTCCAACAGCAGTTGCGCGCGCTGCGAGAATGCGTCAAACCATGAGAGCATATGAGTTTCTACGAAGTTGTGGATGCAAGTAAGGTTGTGCCTTGCAGCCCCATCGTCGCCTGCCTCAATCGCAATCGCGGCCCTGTCGAGAAGAACGCCCGCAAACTCGAGCATGTACGACAGATGATCGTCGGGAATGTGCAGCCCATCGTCTTTCTTGAGGCCTTCTCGGGCATACAACGCCACAATGTCATGATAAGCCTGCTGACAAAGCAAACCGTCTTCACTCGTGAAGACCGATTCATAGGGGACGGCAGACTTTCCTTCATAGGTTTTCGTCCCCACAAAGGCCGATGTGAAATCACAGGCAAGCTGTTGACGCGTGCCAGTGTTGCGACGACGCAGGTAACGCGCGATATCGTTGAGGCCTCGATCGAAATCCTCATTAAGGTCGGCAAACGCGGAGAGATCTTGCTGGGCCAGGGCGTCGATCTGCTCTTGCGTGAGAGTCTTGAAGAACAAGGCGGAGAGTGTCTGCGCGAGCTGGGAGCATGCGGCAAGGGTTTGGGTGAGGGCCCTCTTCTGATCATTGTCGCACGCCTCTTGGCCCGCCGCGAGGTCGCAGTCCTGCAATGCATCGCCTACGGCTACATTCAGGGCACTCGCATCCAAGCGCTCGTCTGCCTTGTTCATCTCAATCGGTCCTCTCCATGTTCTTCTTGTTGTTTTGGGGCATATGCGACAATGCAAAAGCGCCAGGGCCATCAACAAGGGTCTCGTCTGTAGCTGTGGCCCTGGCGCATGCCGTATGTATTAGATGCTCTTAGAGCTGAAAGTCCTGCAGCTTGTCCTGCCAGGCGGCAGTCTTCTCATGCAGGATATAGACCGTGCGCGGCTCGGCCCCCGAGTCGTCGGCCAGCCAGTGGCAGTTCTCCTCCCCAGCCTCTGCCACGGCCTTGGCGGCATCACTCTCAGGGTCGTCGAGATCGCCGAAGAAGCGGCCACCGGCGCAGCAGTTGTGCACGCAGGCAGGCTTTTCGCCATCCTTGAGACGTGCGATGCAGCAGTCACACTTCTCGACAATGCCCTTGCCCTCATCATAGCGGCGGGCGTCATAAGGGCAGGCATCCATGCACTGCTTGCAGCCAATGCAGGCGTCGGTATCGATCACGACAAGGCCATACTCGTCCTCGCGGTAGGTTGCACCAGTGGGGCAGACCTCGAGGCAGGGGGCATTCTCACACTGCTGGCATTGGCGAGGTAGCCAGTACTGCTCGACATTGGGGAAAGTGCCCACGGTCACAGTTTGCACGCGATTCCAGCACACTCCCAGGTCGAGACCATGAGCGTACTTGCACGCAACGATGCAGGTGTCGCAGCCGCTGCAGCGGTCCAGGTCAATAACAAGGCAGTTTCTCATTAGAACACATCCTCAGTCTTGGGCTCGCTCTGGAGCGTGGGCATGAAGGGCTGGAACTCCTCGGGCTCAATCCAAACGTTGGCAGGCTTGTCGCCCTTCTCCACGCGCACGGTGAAGCCGCGGTTGGTGTAAGAGCCGTACACCTCGTTGAACGGGGCATCGTTCTTGGTCAGCACGTTGACGTTCATCTCGCGCCAGCCAGCGGAGCGCTGCTCTGCGGGGATGGACTCGTCGAAGCACTCGGGGTTCCAGAAGCGCTCCATCCAGACAACGCCGGGGGCCACGCCCTCGGTGAGCTCGGCGATGCCGGCGATCTCACCGCGGCGGCTCGTGATCTTGAGCCAGTCGCCGTCGGCAATGTCGAGGTCGGCAGCGGAGCGCGGGTTGATGCGCACGTGAGGCGCAGGATAGAGCTCGCGGGAGAACGCGGCGTGACGCATGGTGCCGTGGTGGTAATGCGGCACGCGGCCGGAGGTCAGGATGAACGGGTACTGGCCACCCTCACCGTTGGCCTCGTCGTTGATGGGCGACTCGGCAGGCTCGATGAACGCGCAGATCGGGCTGTAGTCGTCGCAGGCCTCCTGCGGCTCGGGGTAGCAGAACGGGTAGCCGTTGCGGGCCATACGCAGAAGCATCTGGCAGTAGACCTCGACCTTGCGCGACTCGGTGGCGAAGCCCGAAGGCAGGCCGTCGTCGCAGAGCTGCTCATGCTGCAGGTAGTTGAAGTAATCGGGCGTCACGCAAGGCACGTAGGCGTCGATGTCGGACTGGAGCGTATCCCAGTCAGCAGCGCCCAGGGTCTGCGCGACGGAGTCCTTGACCTCCTGCTCGGTGGCGTTGCCCAGGTAGGCAGAGACGCCGGGAGCGAGCTCGAGGCCGCCGGGGATGGAGCCGCCCCACAGCTCCTGGCACTTCTTGATGACCTGTGCGGCAGGGATGGAGTGGGAGACGGTCTCGCCGATGTGGGTGCACTCGTTCTGCAGCCACTGGGTGTCGAGCTGGGTCATGTTGACCATGGGCTCCTCGAGCCACTCGCGCAGCGGGAAGACCAGGTCGGCGGCCTCAATGTGGAAGGAGGTCAGCATCGGGTACTGGCCGATGATGAAGTCCACCTCGGGGAAGACGTCGTACCAGCTCTTGGCGTTACCGAGCATCGCGAGCTTGTTGCCCGACATGTCGAACCACACGCGCGGCTTGAAGGGCTCGCCGGTGGCGATGGCCTCGCGCACCGTGGGGATGTGGGAGTGGCACCAAGCGTACAGACCCTTGTGGTACTTCATGCCCAGACGGTCCTGGAGCAGCTTGTTGAGGGTCTTCTGGGAGTCAGGCATAGCCTCGCCCAGAGCCTTGATGCGCTCCTCGTTCTCAGCGTCGGACATGCCGATGACGGCACCCACGCCGTACATGTCGGAGAACATGCCGCCAAAGCCGTTGTTGTAGGTGACCGGGCGAGTGTTGACGGTCTCACCGGTGTCGGTCATGGTGGCGAAGTAGCCGCCGGAAAAGCATAAAGATCCCCGCCCTGTGCAGGAAACGCCCCCGCAGTCTCGTAGTATAGGTGATAGGACAAAAAAAGCTCGTATTTTGTTCACGGGCGTGTCATAGAAACCGGATATACTAAAGAAAAATGAGAGGGAAGGAACACGCGGGATGGAAATGACGATGATAGGCTGGCTCCACCAGCTGGGAACGCTGGAATTCTGGGAGGCCCTGCTGGAAGGCTTTGGCGACCTTGGCCCCATTGCGCCCGTGATCCTTGCGATGGTGGAATCCTTTTTTCCACCGCTGCCGCTCATCGCCATTGTGGCGCTGAATGTTGCGGCCCACGGCGGGCTTCTGGGCTTTGTGTACAGCTGGGCCGGGGTGATGCTGGGCGGCACTGTGATGTTCCTGCTCTGGCGGCGTGTCGTCAAGCGTTTTTTATGGAAATTTGCCCGCCGCTCGGCCAAGCTGCAAAAGGCGGAGCAATGGGTCAGCCGGTTCGACACCGCGTCCCTGTTCATGCTGTCGCTCCTGCCCTTTACGCCCTCGTCCTTTATGCACTTTGCCTTTGGCATCTCTGATTTTGACGAGAAGCGCTACCTTGTCACCATGCTGCTGGGCAAGGGCGTGATGGTGGCCATGATGGCCCTTTTCGGGCAGTCGCTGGTGTCTGCCATGAAGAACCCGTTCTACCTCGTGCTTGCCATCGCCATCTGGGCGGGAATGTACTTTGCCAGCAAGCACTTCTGTAAAAAGCACGAGATCGATTGAATCGGCGCAGAGCTGCCGCTGAAATGCCAGCGCCTGCGTTCTGCTTGACTTCTCCCCCCGGCCCGGCTATAATACAGATGTATCAGGAAAAATGCGTTTACCCGGGCAGAGTAGCGCAAAGGTGAGCTGGACAGAGAGAACGGGCCGTTGGCTGGGAGCCTGTTTGCAGCAGCGTGTGTGAAGTGCGCCCGGACAGCACGCCGCGGGAAACCTGCTGGGGAGTATCGCGGCGCGGCAGCCGCCGTTATCGGCTTTGAGCGACAAACAGAAGTGGAACCGCGATTTTGAAAACCGCCTTCGAAGTGATATGCGATATCATATTGCTTTGAGGGCTTTTGTTTTTTCAGGCAGATTCGCAGGAGCTGCCCTCTTTGCCAAGGGCTCCCTTATTAGGGGAGCTGGCGAGTGAAGCGAGACTGAGAGGTTCTGCTGCGGCTTTTGTTTGCCCTACAAGAAGGAGAGTTCTTATGCAGATTTTCAACACCCTGACCCGACAGAAGGAAGAGTTTGTGCCGCAGGTGCCCGGCGAATACCGCATCTATGTCTGCGGCCCCACCGTTTACAACTATATCCACATCGGCAATGCCCGCCCGCTGATCGTGTTCGATACCCTGCGCCGCTATCTGGAATACCGCGGCAACAAGGTTATCTATGTCTCCAACATCACCGATATTGATGACAAGCTCATCAAGAAGGGCCAGGAGGAGGGCACCTCCATGAAGGAAGTGGCCCAGCGCTTTGAGGCCGAGTACCTCAAGGATGCCGCCGGT
>USJP01000071.1 GCA_900555105.1 uncultured Coriobacteriaceae bacterium
AACGGGAGAGCATCGCGCCGGCGAGACCGAGCTTGCGGCCGATGTGCTGCTTCTCAGGCGCAAGGCGATCGCTCGTAAGGATGATGAAGACGATGTTGTCCACACCCAGGATGATCTCCAAGAACACAAGCGTAACGAGGCTGATCCACGCCTCAGGCGTCGCAAGGAACGATAGGTCCACTTTCTTTTCCCTTTCTCTTGGGGTCTATGAACATGTACAGGCCGACTAGATCAGAGCCTTGATACCAATGAGGATAAGAACGACGCCGCCCACGACCGTGGCTTTCTCGCCAAGCTTGTTGCCAAAGGTGCGGCCGACAACCAGAGCCAAGCAGGTGCACACAAACGTGGTCAGGGCAATGATGCCCGATGCGGAAAGGGGTTCCACACCCATTCCGACAAAACTCACACCCACGGCAAACGCGTCGATGCTCGTGGCAATCGCTTGCACGAAGAGCGAGCCTATGGTGAGCGTCTTATCGTCGACGTCACCATCTTCTTCCTCGTGGAAAGCGTCCCAAATCATCTTGCCGCCCACAAAGCCCAGGATGACAAAGGCGACGATGCCGGCATAGCGCTCGATGACCTCGGCCACAAGTGAACCGGCGAAAAAGCCCAGAAGAGGCATGAGGCCCTGGAATGCCCCGAAGAAGACAGGCATGAGCATGGCCCGACCGCAAGACAAACCACGATGGGCAAAAACGTTTGACACCGTGACGGCGAATGCGTCCATCGACAGCGCCAAACCCAAAAGAACGACTTCGACCAACGACACGGAAGCGCTTTCTCCTCTCTCCTCCCAGCTCCCGTCACCTCGACCGAAACCCGCGCAACAAAAAAGCGAGACTCACGGCGAGGCAATCTCGCTTATTAAGGCACGCCAGGCACATGGCCATGATGTTGACGGGCCGCGCACTATCGTGCGCAAGCTACTCCCTCACATGAAGAAAACAGTACCAGAGACACATCGCACTCGTCAACGACCGACGATATCAGCCGTTGCGTTTTCCCACGAAGACCAACTTTGCCTCAGCGAACTTGTTGGCAGTTCACTGGAGGCGCCGGGCCAGCACAGGCGCAAGCGCGTGCTCCTAGTAAATCCCCGAAGTATCAGGGATGATGGAACCCTCGGGACGTGTGGCGTTGCCGGAACTCAGCCACTCGGGAAGCGTGGAATCGGCGGCCACAAGCTCGTTGACGGTCACAAACTCGTAGCCTTCCGCCTGGAAGCGCTCGATGATCGAAGGCAGCGCCACGACATCGCGGTCTCGGTTGCCGCCGGCGTCGTGCATGAGGATGATGGCGCCGTTGTAGTTGTCGCCCGACAGGCCGTTCGTGCAGTTCGCCACGATCTGGGCGGCGCCGTCTTCGATGCCCGACCCGTTGCTGGCGACGCTCCAGTCCTCGGAGTCAACGCTCCAATACACCGACATGGTGATGTCGCGGCCGGTGTCAGCCATGTACTGGAGGAACTGCCAGCCCCTGAGCTCGCCGTAGGGCGGGCGGAGCACGGAGGTCTGAACGCCCGTCGCCTGCTCAATGAGGTCAAACGTCTGAGAGATCTCGCCCTCACGGGTTGCTGCGTCCATGCCCGACAGCGTGCAGTCATCGTGCGAGTAGGTGTGGCTTGCAATCTGATGGCCGGCATCGCGCACGCGCTGGGCCATCTGTGTGTACTCCTCGCCCGCGGCCAGGGTCGAGCCGAGCATGAAGAACGTCGCCTTTGCGCCGTATCGAGCAAGGATGTCGAGGTACTGCGGGGTGTAGTCGAGGTTGGGTCCGTCGTCGAACGTGATGGCGACCAAGCGGCGACCGTCGTCGGGGTTCACGCCGGAGTTGGCGATGATGAGGTCACGCGCCTCCTGTGTCACGCCGCGGTCGATGGTGCGACCCGACACAACGCCCGTCTCCACCGTGGAGATGCCGTTCTGGCCCCACTGCTTCACATAGCCGATGGAGGCAAGCAGCAGGCTCGAATCAGGCACCTGGATGCCACAGGGAATCTCGGTCGTCTGCTTCGTAACATCCTCAGTCTTGTCAGTGCCATTGATAAACTCGAGGACGTCGCTCTCGCGCAGCTTATACGTGCTCACGTCGACAGGCTCGCCGTTGACGCACAGCGTGTAGGGGTTGCCGGCGCCTCGCTCAAGCACATCGGGAATCTCGCCATCAGCGCAGATGGAGACGAGGTTGCCCGCGACAGGCGACGCATAGCCGCGGCTCACGATCTCCTGCACCGAAAGACCGATGGGCAGCTCGCGAACCTTGCCATCGATGGTGCACGCCACGGCGCGATGCGTGTACCACAGTGCGCCGCCCACACCCAGCAACGCCACGGCGGCAACGCCGCCCGCAGCCATGCCCAAAAGCTTGCGGCGGGAAATACCGGAGCCGTTGTGCTGCGGGGTAAGGTTTCCCGAAGGGCCATACCCACTCTGACGATGATGAGAGGAGCTCGTGACGGGCTCCACGCCCGAGGCGTTGTTAGGCCTGCGTGACGAGGTGTACGCCTGGCCCGAGCCTACGGGATACTGTGTGGGCTGCTGACCGCCCCGGGAACCCCTAGCGCCTCTCGACGTGTTGCCTCCATAGGGATCCGAACCATAGCGGCCCGACTGGAGAGGGGCACCCGCACCGGCACCCTGACCATAGCGTCCCTGGGACTGCTGGCCACCGTAAGGGCTTGCCTCCCGCTCAGCTTGTCCGTCCTGGTCATAGGCGCCTGAATACGTCTGGCGTGTATATGAGGGCCTCGATGTGCTATAGCCCTGGTCGCGAGTCTCATACACATCACGTGAACCGTAGCCGGCACGACCGCTGGCATCCTGAGAGGCGTAAGGGTCACGCTCGTCATAGGTGTTGTTGTCATAATTGGGACGGCGACGGTCGGCCATTATGTGTCACTCCACTTTGGTTGAGGCGTATGCGCAAGGCGGCCGCGCGTGGCGGCCGTCGTTCCATCCTACTTCTTTGCTTTGTCGTACTCCTTCTTGAAATCGGAGAACATGGAACCAGCCGATTTCAAGTGGTTCGTCACGGCCTTTTTGGCCGACGCGCTTGTGGATTCCTTCTTCGAAGACGACGAAGATGTGCTCTTGGTCGTCGTCTTTGTCGTCGTAGGCGCCTTCGAGCTCGTAGGTGAAGCGGCCTTCTTCTTTTCGCCCATGCCGCTCTCACGCTTGAAACCGTCGACGGCACCCGTCACCGAGTTCTTGATGCGACCCACGCCCTTGCCCACGGCCACCGTGCCACTCTCGATAGCCTTGGCGGTTGCCTCTGTGGCTGCAGCCTGGGACTTTGCAGCGGTGGTGGACACCTTGGCCGAAGCCTCGCCGGCCTTGGCGGCCAAGCCACCAGAAGGCATGAGGTCCCTTGCCTCGGGCTTCACGATGAGGATGCCCTTCTTGTAGCCAACCATGAGGGCCGCAGGGATTTCAATCGAACCCAGAAGAGCACGCGAGGTGGCGCCATCGTCGAGGAACAGCGAGTTGAGATCACCGGTGCGCTCGTCAAACGAAAGCTCGTCGACGCGACCGATCTCTACGCCGTCGGAGGTCTTGACCTCCATGCCCTCCCAGATGATGCAGCGGTCCCAATCGAGATCGAGGCGCTTCATGGCCTCGTCGTCCCAAGACTTGCCGCCCATGGTGGGGACAATCACGCCGTCCTGCACATCCATGGCGTCGAGTGCCAGGAACTTCTCGGGACGCTTGATCATCCACAAAAGGTCGGGCCTGCGCACGATAAAGCCCACAACCTTGAGGCCGTCAGGCGAGAACACCGTCTTGAAGACCTTGCCGATCTTGCGATGACGGCGCGGCACGCCGTTCTTGTCAAGCTCCTTGCCGGGCTTATGGGCGCGGCAAACCTTGACGCTTCTGACCTCTTTGGTAGTGAGCATGACTGGATCTCCGTTGGTTGTACGAACGTGTTGAATGCGTTTTTATTCGGCCTTGGAGGCGTCTTCAGCTTGCTCGGACGCCATGACATCGGCAGCCTTGTCAGCAACCTGGTCGGCATTCTTGGCAATGTCGGCACGCATCTGGTCCATGCGGGCACGCGCTGCGGCAATCTTCTCGCGCAGCTCGTCAGTCTTCTCGCCAGCCTCTTGAGCCGTCTGGGCGACATCGGCGCACGTGGCAGAAACGCTCTCGTTGAGCGTGTCGGCAACCTGACCGAAGGAAGCCTCAGCGGCCTGCGCAACCTTCTCGCGAGTCTCGGCACCGGAGCGCGGAGCGATGAGGATGCCGGCGACAACGCCGACGGCGGCACCCACGAGGGCTGCAAGGGCGACACGAGGGGTGTTTTTGGATGAGCTCATAAGACTCTCCTCACAAACGTTGAATGGTTGAGTGCTTATACCCAACCGACGGCCCTTAGTTCTGAGCCGCGTCTTCAGGCAGACTCTTCACAAGGGCGTGCAAGCCCTCGACAATGCTGTCAAGGTCGGGCTTGGCGCCATGGCCGCCGGTGAACGCCCACTCCATGATCCAAACGGCGCTCGAGACCACGCCCGCCACGAGCACATCATCGGGGCACGACAGCTTGATGGTCCACATGCGCTCCTCGCCCGGCACCGCGGCGGTGTTGCCAGCGCTCACGTCTTCCAGGTCAAGGCGGCTCATGAGCTCGACGCACACGTGCTCGAGTAGGTGGGCGCACTCGGTGTTGGGCAGCGCGTCACGGAAGACATCGCCAGCCTCGCTGATGCAGGCATGGTCGGCAATCTGAGGCATGAGGTCGTAGACGCGCTGCGTGCCCTCAATGTCGTCGGAAGTCATGACGGGGGCAGCTGCGTCGAGCTGCACCGTGGCGCACAGCGTCTCGGGACCGACCACGACTTTTTTCAGCTCAAACAGGCTCATGTGCCTCACAGGCCTTTCTCTAAAACGGGACGGCCCCCGAGATACCCCGAGGAGCCGCCTGATTCAAACTGCGTATATGGTAGCGCAAATGCAAGGCGATGCGGGCGGGCGCACGCCCCTCACGTCAGTCTTCGTCGGACTCTTCGGGCTCGCTTGCCTCGGGGGCGATTGCATGCACCGACTCGATGCGACGACCGTCCATGGAGGTCACCTTGAAGGTCCAGCCGTCCTTCTCGATGACGTCGCCCTCCTCGGGAAGCTTGTCGGCCTCGTACATGAACCAACCGCCAACCGTGTCGTACTCCTCGCTTTCGTCGATGGGCCAGCCAAGCTCGACGGCGTCGTCGACCGAGAACGTGCCGTCGACTTCCCATTCGCGCTCGGAAAGGCGCATAAGCTCCTGCTCGTCCTGGTCGTACTCGTCGCGAATTTCGCCCACGACCTCCTCCACGATGTCCTCGATCGTGATGAGACCGGCCGTGCCACCGTACTCGTCGATCACGATGGCCATCTGCTCGCGCTCGGCGCGCATCTGGGTGAGCAGGGGCAGCAGGTCCTTCGTCTCAGGAACGAACAGGCACGGGCGCACAAACTCGGACACGGCGTTGTCGCCCTTGCCTGCAAGCGCGGGGGCGATGAGGTCTTTGATCTTGACGATGCCGATGACCTCGTCCATGTCGTCGTGATACACGGGCATGCGCGAATAGCCAGTCTTCTGCATCAAGGCGAGCACCTCGCGGGCGCTCTGCACGTCCTCGACGGCAGTGACGTCGACGCGGGGCACCATGACCTGTCGCACCACGGCGTCGCCCAGGTCGAACACCTCGTGGATCATGCGCTTCTCGTCGTCGGAGAGGTCCTCCTGCTCGGCGACCATGTACTTGATCTCCTCCTCGGAGACCTGGCCCTCGTCGGCCTGCTTGATACGGAACACGCTCGCCACGAGGTTGGCGCTGGCGCTGGTGAGCCATACAAGCGGCGAGGCAATCTTGCCGAAGACGATGAGCGGGCCCGACACCATCTTGGCGACCTTCTCGGTGTCGGCCAAGGCGATGCGCTTGGGCACGAGCTCGCCGAGAACGATGCTGAAGTACGACACGGCGAGCGTGATGAGGATAGGCGAAAGCACCGGCGCCACAGCCGTGAGCCAGCCGATACCAAAGGAGCTCATCCACTGCGCAAAGGGGTCGGACAGGTTCGTGGAAGCGACCGCCGACGAGAAGAAACCAACGAGCGTGATGGCCACCTGAATGGTTGCCAGGAAGTTGCCCGAGTCGCTTGCGAGGTTCGCCGCGCGCTTGGCCGACTTGTCTCCTTCCTCAGCTTCATGATCGAGCAACGGCTTGCTCGCGTTGACCAACGCCATCTCCGACATGGAGAAGTAGCCGTTCACCAAGATGAGAACGAATGCAAGAAGGATGGATAAGCCTATGCCCATACGAAAACGCCGACCTCCAAAGGTTACGAGACAACAGGACGTACATGCAGGCGCTAAGAGCGCTGGCGTCTGCAGACGTTAGAACACAAAAAGCAGCACTGCCAAAGTATGGCAAACACTGCCGCCCAACACAAAGAAGTGAAACACCATATGTGAGTATGGAATGCGTTTCAGCACATAGAAGACACAGCCCACCGAATACGACAGGCCCCCTGCAATGAGCAGCACCATGCCGCCGACAGGCAGGAGTGTCGCAAGTACCGGCAGCTTGAAGACAAGGCACCATCCCATCGCCAGGTAGATGAGGGCAGAGACCCACTTGGGCTGGCGCTGGCGAGCAAAGCACTCGATGAGCACGCCTATGAGGGCGACGATCCACATCGCGACGCACAGGGCAACGCCGCCCTCGTCGTGCAGCGTCACAAGCGTAAACGGTGCATAGCAGCCCGCAATGAGCAGGTAGATGACGCTGTGGTCGAGAATGCGCAGCACCGCCTTGCCGCGTGGTGCCTGAATGGCGTGGTAGAGCGTGGAGAAGAGGTACTCCAGCACGAGCGTCACGCCCATCATGACAGCCGCGCAGGTCCTAAGGCCGCCTCCGGTATGGGCGGCTTTCACGCACAGCAAGACAAGCGCCGCCACCGCAAGACCAAAACCCACTCCGTGCGAGACCGCGTTGCCGATCTCCTCGCCCGTTGAGTAAAGCCTGCCACGACGCTTCTTGACATCGAAACGCTCGAGCACCGGGTGGGAGGACGCAGGCGTCAGGGAAGCCTCGGGGCCTCCGGCAACTGCGCAGAAAACCCCAAGGTCAGCATCTTGTATGCCCTCTTCTTCCAACTTGTTGCCCATATGCCCTCCTTCTCCCCCATATCCCCTGCAACGCGAATGTTCGATCGCGTCGCGAATTCATCTGACTGTACCCACATGCCTGGTACGGCACCAGGCAATGCCTGAAAAGAACGCAAAAGCGGGACGAGCGG
>USJP01000072.1 GCA_900555105.1 uncultured Coriobacteriaceae bacterium
CTACGCGCTCCTGCTGAACGCGGGCGCACTTCCGGTCACGCTCACTGTTTCGAGTGCTCCGGCGGCAAGCGACACGCCGCTGACGTCGGCGTTCACCACAGCGCGGCCGCCGGCCGGGTTCGCGGCGCAGGAGCAGCCCATGATCTGAGACAGCGTGCCGTCGTCCTGGGCAATCTCGCCAATGGTGGCGTTGTAGGGGTTGGCCACGTCGCCGCCCACTGTGATGGACCAGTCGTCGGCCTGAGTCACGGCAAGCTCGGTGGAAGCGCCGCACAGCGTGGCGCTGGCCTTCTGGAAGACATCGGCGATACGGTTGTTGGGCGTGACCGTCGTCTGGTCAAAGGAGAACTCGCCCTGAACGTTGGGGACGCGCACGACACCGTTGGCAGGGGCCTCTCCCTCAACAGCCTGGCTGGAGGCGGGCACGGTCGTCCAGGTGGCAGGTGTATCAGCAGCCGGGCTGGCGGCAATGGCGAGGCTGGGTACGAGCAGGGCAGCCGCTCCGGCGGCGCTCAGCACTTTTGTCGTTGAGACTTTCATTTCTAGCTCCATCCTCGTAGTACGGGGTAGCTTGGTTTGAATGTCAAGTTCAGGTAAAGCCTTGCGCGGCTTACCTCACGTTGAAGAAGACCTGCGAGGGGTCGGTGCTGACGGAGCCGTCGGCTGCGACGCCGCGGACCATAAGCAGGTAGCCGCCGGCTTTCTCGGGCGTGAACTCAAACTTCCAGTTGATCCAGCGGGAAACGTCGGTGTCGCCCAGCTCGTAGGTCGTCCATGTGGCGCCCTTGTCCATGGAGATCTCGACGGCGGTCACGGGCACCTCGTAAGCGTCGGCAAAGCCCTGGAACTCGATGGTCTCGCCCAGCGGGAAGATGGTGCCGTTCTTGACATAGAAGATGGAGGTGTTCGGCTTGTTGAACATCTCGCCAGTCTTGGGGTTCGTGAAGCCCTGGAAAATGCGAGGAGCATTGTCCTCATAGGTGAACTTCAGCTCAACGACGCGCTTGGTGTAGTGGCAGCCACCGGCGGGGGCGGTCCAAAGCTGGACGGGGTAGCCCTGGAGCATGCCGAGGGGCTCGCCATTGATCTCAGTCACGAGCATCATGCTGTCGATATACTGGTTGACGTACTCCATGGGCAGCGGATACACGTCCCAGCCGTCATCGGCAACGGAGTGCATGGCGGTGGCGGCGGGGTCGACGCCGGCGTCCTCAAGGATGGTGGCCAGCGGGATGCCCTTGACGACAACGTTGCACACATAGGCGCCGGCGGGCGGGTTGGTCTGGCAGTCCATCTTGATGGTGCGCTCGACCATCTGATCCTCGTAGTCGGAGAGCTTGAAGGTGAACGGGTTGGAGGCAGCGTCGCCGTCGACGGTGATCTCCCAGTTCTCATAGGCCTCGACCGACGTGTCGTTATCGGGGGTCACGCCGCGGTGATCGTTGTTCTCCCAGTAATAGAAGACTTCGTCGGTGTCGGTAATGGTGTCCTGCGTGAAGCTGAACGTAGCTCCCGACAGGTCGGAGACATTGGAGATGCCCATGTAGGCCTCGTTGTACTTCACGAGGTCCCACATCTCAAATTCGCCCGTGGCGGGGCTCACATAGTGGCAGGAGTCGCAGCTACCGCCCATGGCGGCGAACTCCGTGCTCGTGTTGTGGATGGCGTGCATGCTGTCCTGGAAGTACAGCGCCTTGGAGTGGCACATGTAGCAGAACTTGATGGTCGCGTCGACGTTATAGGGGTTCCACAGCTCGGGGTGCGGCATATCCATTTCCTGGGTTACATCCAGGATGGAGGTGTGGCAGCCGCTCTCGGTGCAGCCGCGCTTGTCGCCCTTGAGCGAGGTGGTGTTCCACAGGAACGGGTCGCTCGGAATGGTCTGGAGCTGCGTGCCGTCCTCGAGCGTCACAACCTCGGGGGAGTGCTCCTCCATAGCGACGGCCGCCTTGTCCTTCTGGGCAACCTCCTCAGCCATGCCGGTACTCGGTACCAGGCCAGCGGCCATCATTGTGCCAGCAAGCACGCATGCAGCGCCGCATGCCAGCAACCTTGTGGCAATCCTTCCCTCCATGATGCGTCCCCTTTCTTTGTGGTGTACCGCATGCACGCGGACACACCGCCCTTGGGTCGCGCCTCCCTTTTGACGCGACGCCCTTCGGACTCAGTGTAGGCGCGCGAGACGGGCTTGTCTTCAAGAGAAACCTCTGATTTCGAAAATGGGGCCTTTTGAGGATTGATAGGGGTATCTGCCTGGTCTTTTTGCTACACTGGCACCAAGGTGTGGATGCTATCAATAGAAACTGTTGATGCGTTTCGGGGGAGTCGTAGCAACGGGTTCTGGTGTTTTGACCTGTATGTGGCAAATGTCATGTCGTTGATTGCACAGGTCGGTGTTGTTTGGTATGGGGCGGGCAAAGGGGAGCTGGGGCGCATGGTTGCTAGGCAAGAAAGCGCGGGGGAGGATGCGGCTGTGAATGCCGGCAGCCCGTCTATGCGTCGGATTGCCCGTGGAGTTTCGTGGGTCAACGTGGTGGGTTTTGCGCTGTGCCAGGTGTGGAACGTCTTGTGTGTGGCACTGCCCGACCCTGTGACGTATGGCGAGCCTTTTCACGACCTGCGTTGGTTGTCGCTTCTTACCGCACTGGCAGTATGCGTTGCGGCGGTTCTCCGTCGTCAGTCGGTTCTTGCCAGTGCCCATCGCGTTTCCGCGTTCATTGCGATTGCCGCCGTCTCGGTTGCAAGCAGCCTGCTTGGGCCGGTGAGCGTCCTGTTCCCCGTGGCGTCCGAGTTTCTCATCCACCTGGCGGCCGTGGGTGTGGGCACCGGATTCGCAGGCCTGTTCGTCCTGTGGTACGTGCGCTTCTTTGAGACGGGCGACATGATGGGGCTTGCCTTCAGTGTGGTTGCCGCGGCCCTGCTCTCATATCCTATGGCAAATGTCCTGGATACAGATCAAATTAGCCCGTGGGCCTCGGCGTTGGTGGGGTCGTTGCTGCCGCTGTGCTCTGCTGTATGCTTCTGGGTTGACGGTCGTTTCACGCGGGGACAGGCGGCGGGTGAAGGGATGGATGCGCCCGCAATGTCTGAGGCGCTCGATGACGGTTCGTGCGAAAGCACGCTCCCCTTTGTGGATGTCGCCTCGCGCCGGCTCTTTCTTCGGTTTGCGGCCTGCCTCTTTATAGTTGTCTGCGTTACGGAGACGGCTCGCAACCTGCTACTGGGAGGCACGGCAATCAGTTTTTACTCTGGCCTTGCTAATCTGGGCGGTCTGATGCTCAAGATCGGCTGCGCTATTTGGCTGGTCTCGGTGTTCGACGCGCGCGATGCGCGGGGTGTCTCGCTGGCGTACCGCATCGCCTTCATCATGCTGCTGGGCGTGGTGCTCTGCACGCCGCTTTTGTTGCAGGGCAACCTTTTGGCGCACATGCTGCTCGACGTGGGGTCGTTCTTCTTCCAGCTCGTCGTGCTCATGGTTGCCTACCAGATAGGCGTCGGCCTGCGTTTCGGCCCCGTGGTTGTGTTCGCCTCGGCGCGTGCGGTGTGGGCTGCTGGAGTAATGACGGGCATTGCAATCGCTCAGCTATGGGGCGGCCCTTCGGCTGTTCCGACCTTTGCGGTGGTTTTGGGAATCGCCGTGGCCGTAGCCTTCACCTTCATGTTCACCGAAAGGGACTGCACCGACGTTCTGGCAAGCCTGCCGGAGCCCGACCATGCGCCGCGTTTCAGGGAGAAGTGCGAGCATGTGGCGGGGCACTACGGCCTGTCTGCCCGCGAGTTGGAGGTCCTCGTGCTCATGGCCAAGGGTCGGTCGGCCTCGCGTGTGGCTGAAGACTTGGGTGTCACGTTGGCCACGATCAATTCGCACGTCAACCATATCTATCGCAAGCTCGGGGTCCACTCGCGTCAGGAACTTATCGACGTGATCGAGCAGAACTCGGACTAGCGATTCCTAGTCTCTAGCTGCGAAGACTTCAAATTCAACGCTGTCAGGCAGGGGGCTCGCGTCTCCATCTTCATTGATGGAGCGCACGAGCAGCTGGTAGAGCCCCTCTTGTTCGGGTGTATAAGAGAAATGCCAGGTGAGGAGCTTGCCGGGGACGGCGCCCTCGGTTGCGTGGCGCGTCCAGGTGGCGCCTCCGTCGAGCGAGAACTCAACTGCGACGATGGCCTTGTCGAAGTCGTCGGCATACCCCTCAAAGTTCATAGGCCTTCCAACGGTTCCCGCGATGCGTCCAAGCATGGGTGCCTCCAAAATGTGTGCGTGATTGTGCAGACAAGGTTCTCACGTGACGCCTGCTTGGTCAACAGGCAAGTCTGCGCAGCGCTGTGTTTGGGACAAGCTGCTTGCAATTGCTCGGATCCGAGGATACTATTGCACTCAATAAACCCCCCGGGGGTATGTGTATCGCATAAGAACGGGATGATGGAATGAGCGATTGCTGTTGCGCGCATCACGAGGACATGCCTGAAGAGGTGCCGCTAGCCGCAGTTTCAACTGAGGAAGAACAACCTCAGGACCAGGCATGCTGCTGTGCAAAGTACAAAGCAACGCCGCGCGGCGAAGAGTTTCAGGCCGACTTGCAGCGCAGGCTCAACCGCGCCATCGGCCAGCTCAACGGCGTGAAGGCGATGCTTGACGACAACCGCTATTGCGGCGATGTCCTCACGCAGCTTGCCGCTGCGGAGAGCGCCGTGCACCGCGTGAGCGAAATGATTCTGCGCAACCACATGCAAACATGCGTGGTGGAGCAGATTCGCGCTGGGCATGACGAGATCGTCGATGAAGCGATGGACTTGATTCACAGGTTTGGAGGAAGGTAAGTGGCGACTCAGGTATTCGACGTCACGGGAATGACCTGCGCGGCGTGCTCGGCTCGCGTCGAGAAGACGACGAGCGCGGTGCCCGGCGTGGAGAAGGCCGTGGTCAACCTGCTCAAGAACAGCATGGAGGTCACGTATTCGGGTGACGAGGCGGTGCTCACCGCTATCAGTGAGGCCGTGGACAAGGCCGGTTACGGCGCCATCCCGCGCACTTCGCAGGCTGCTGCCGGTGCGGCGGCTCAGAGGGGCCCTGCAGGTCCCACGCCTGCCGAGATTGCCCAGGCCGAGGCAAAACGCGTGCGCATTCGCCTTATCGTGAGCTTCATCTTTACCATCCCGTTGTTTTACCTGGATATGGGCCATATGTATGGCTGGCCTTTACCAGGTGTCTTCCTCGGCCATGAGAACATGATGACGTTTGGCCTCACGCAGTTCCTGCTCGTCATCCCTGTTATTGCCATCAACTTCAAGTTTTTCCGCAACGGCCTCAAAGGTCTCATCCACAAGGCTCCCAATATGGACACGCTTGTGGCGCTGGGCGCGGCTGCGTCCATGCTCTATAGCATCGCGGCGCTGTATCGCATTGGGTATGCACTTGGCCACGGCGACATGGACGGGGCTCATGCGGCGGCAATGGACCTGTACTTTGAGGGTGCGGGCATGATCCTCACCCTCATCACGCTGGGCAAGTACTTTGAGGCCCGCGCCAAGGGCCGCACGACCGACGCCATCGCCTCGCTCATGAACCTGGCGCCCAAGACGGCGGTGCTCGTGGGTGACGATGGGGTGGAGCGCGAGGTACCGGTCGAGCAGGTACAGGTGGGCGACATCCTGGTCGTTCGCACGGGTATGGGTGTGCCGGTCGACGGCGTGGTGTTGGAAGGCTCGGCCGCACTCGACGAGTCGGCGCTCACCGGTGAAAGCGTACCGGTGGACAAGTCTGCAGGAGGCGGGCTTTCCGCAGGCACGGTGGCTGTTTCCGGGTACGTGCGCATGCGTGCCACGCGCGTGGGTGACGACACGGCGCTGGCCCATATCATCAAACTGGTGGATGACGCCACGAGCAGCAAGGCCCCTATCCAGCGCATTGCCGACCGCATTTCCGGCGTGTTCGTGCCGGCGGTCATCACCGTGGCGGTCGCTGTGTTCTGCATCTGGCTCATCGCCACGGGCATGGACGTGACAAAGGCTGTCGTTCACGGTATCTCGGTGCTCGTCATCAGCTGCCCGTGCGCCCTTGGCCTGGCCACGCCCACGGCGATCATGGTGGGCACGGGACGCGGCGCCAAGCAGGGCATTCTCATCAAGAGCGCCGAGACGCTCGAAAACGCCCACGACGTGACGTGCGTCGTGTTCGACAAGACGGGCACTATCACCCATGGTGCGCCCGAGGTGACCGACGTTGTGTGCGCCCCCGACATGGAGGAGGTCGACCTTCTCACGCTTGCCTTGAGCATTGAGGAGAAAAGCGAGCATCCCCTGGCGCGTGCGGTGGTGGATTACACGGGCAGCCGTGCTACCGACAAGCTTCCCGTGAAGGACTGGCACCAGGTGTCGGGCCAAGGCGTTGTGTGTACCACCGAGGGACATAAGGCCCTTGCCGGAAACGCGCTCATGATGAGCGAGAACGGAATCGACCTTGCTGGGTTGGGCAATCGCGCCGATGAGCTTGCCGCTCAGGGCAAGACGCCGCTCTTCTTCGCATGGGCCGGTCAGCTTGTGGGCTTTATCGCCCTTGCCGATACCGTGAAGCCCACCAGCGCCGCCGCCATTGCCGAATTGCGCGCGATGGGCATCAAGACCGTCATGCTCACGGGTGACAACGAGCGCACTGCCGCAGCCATCCAGAAGCAGGTCGGTGTCGACGAAGTTGTTGCCGGAGTGCTGCCCGAGGGCAAAGATGCCCAGATCCGTCGCCTGCAGGCGCAGGGCAAGGTCGCCATGGTGGGCGACGGAGTGAACGACGCTCCCGCTCTGGCCCGTGCCGACATCGGCATCGCCATCGGGGCCGGCACCGAGGTTGCCATCGAGAGCGCCGACATGGTTCTCATGCATTCCGACCCGCTCGATGTGGCCAGCGCCATCAAACTGTCGCGATCCACGCTGCGCAACATCAAGCAGAACCTCTTCTGGGCGCTGTTCTACAACGTGATCTGCATTCCTGTGGCCGCCGGTGCCCTCACGCCGCTTGGCATCACGCTCACGCCTGATTTTGCGGCCTTTGCCATGAGTTGCAGCTCTATCTGTGTCGTGAGCAATGCACTTCGCCTGCGCGGCTGGAAGCCCAAGTGGCTCTCAGGTGAGGCGGCTAAGGCGGCGGCGGGGCAATAGGGCCGCCGTTTGCAAGTTGGGTTCCACGATGCGGGGTGTCCCGTGCGCCCTGCATCATATATAGATGAACCATATACACAAGG
>USJP01000073.1 GCA_900555105.1 uncultured Coriobacteriaceae bacterium
GCCGGCAACGGCGGCGGGCTCGTCGGCCACGACCATGGCCAGGTCCAGGAGGTCGGGGTCGGGCTGGAAACCTGCGTGCACGGCGCCGGCCTTGAACCCAGCGGCCACGCACACGCCGCCCTCCACATGCGAACCGGTGAAACCCGCGCTTGCGGGCACTTGCAGGGGCTTGTACTCCATGGGCAATCCTTAGTCGAAGTACCACTGAATAAAGTACGGGTAATATACTTTTTGGTGAGTGGAACTGCTTTTAGAATACAAATTAGTTGCGGAATACACACAACAGCGGCATAAAAAAACTGCCGACCCGCAAAAGCGAATCGACAGTCTCAATGTCGGTGGTGGAGATGAGGGGAGTCGAACCCCCGACCTCTGCCATGCGAAGGCAGCGCTCTCCCAACTGAGCCACATCCCCAAAACAAAGTGCAACGGTTATTTTTACATTGTGCGCAAACGCTGTCAAGAACCGAAATCAAAAAAGGCGCGATGCAGCAAGCCTGCACCGCGCCCTCACATTTACGGTAAGGTCCAACCCCCACAAAGTTGCAAGTTGGCCCACCTCATCGAGGTGGGTACCCTCCTCGTGCATTTTGGCTTCCCCAACGAAGGAGGATATCCATAGGGCACGCAATCCTGGGTTCCCTGCAAATTAATGTCGGCCGACCGCAGCTGGATAGCGGAGGCTGGACGGCTCAAACTATAGCAATATTGCCCCCGCGCGTGAAGAGAGAATCTTGCACAGTTTTCAACATTCTTTGCACTCTGGCATGAAACTCCTGACAGGAGCTCTCAAACCCTCTGGTAGAGCTGTGCAGTGTGGCCTCCCATCAGCCCTACTTCAGTTCTAACGGGTAAAATCGCATGTGATTCTATTGAGCCGCCCCATGCCGGCACCTTATCGGCAGGGCGGCGAATAAAGGAGCAACTATGCGCCGCAACCACATCAGCGCGCCCCACCCGTGCGCGCAGACTTTGAGCGCCCTTGCCCTGCTGGCATCCCTTGCCGTTCCAGCAGGCTTCGCCGCACCCGCCTTTGCAGATGAGGCGCAATACGCCGAGCAAGGCGCACAGGCCGCCGAGCAGACCGCACAGTCCTCCGGGGCCACCACATCCACCTCGACGCAGGATTTGGCCCAGCCCCTTTCGGTAAAGAGCCTCTCGTGGGATTCAATTGAGGCAGACGAGGCGCTGCAGGGTCTCGTTGCACAGAACTCCCTGGCAGTTGATGTGTCCCTCACCAATGACACCGCCGCCGTGCAAGCGTTCTACACCGCCCTCAACGACATGCGCTCCCAGGTTGGGTCTGCCGCAATCGCACAGGACGCCGACCTCGAGACTGCCGCCTGGCAGCGCGTTGCCGAAAGCGTGCTGGCGCGCTCGGACGTCCGCCCCGATGGGACGGCCTTCAACACCGCCAACGAGCGCATCGCCGCCGAGGTGCTCGTTTGGGGCTCTGCAACCGACGAAACCGACGCCAAGACGGTCCTCGCCACGCTCGTCAGCAGCGACGACTACGCAACGCAGGCCGGCTGGCTCATGGATGCCACGAACATCGGCTGCGCATGCGTGCGCGATGCGGACGGCAACGTCTCCTGGGCAATCGAGCTCTCCTTTGACGGCGCCGCCCAATCCCAGGCACAGGTTGCCTCGGGCGAGGCGACCTACACGGTCAATGTCGCCGCCGCCAACGTCACAAACGTCACGCTGCCCGAAAAACTCGAGATGAAGAGTGGCGACGTCGTTCAGCCCAGCGTTGAGGCCACCGTCGAAGGCACCCTGTGGTTCGGCCCAGCGGGCTATTCCTACGACTTCACCGGAGCCAAGGTTGCCGTGAAGACGGGCGGCTTCATCTGGAACAGCGCGAACACCTCCATTGTCTCGGCCACTGCCGACGGCACGCTCACGGCGATCAAGGCCGGCACCGTCACCATCAGCGCCACCGACGCCGACGGTTCCAACCCGCGTTTTGGCGTCGTCGTTGTCGACGGGGGCGCCCCCACTGCCGCCTACGACCTGGGCACATGCACCATCGTGGGCATCACCGGCGAGGACGGCAAAGGCAACTTCTACCTCAACGACCAAGGCACCGTCACGATGCCCAACTTCAACGTCATGGCACCCGACGGCACCGTCATCGACCCGGTGAACTACACCGCCACCATCAACTACAACGAGCGCACCTCGATAGCCGTGCTTACAGTGAAGGCGAACTCCAAGAGTGAGCTGTGCTCGGGCATAGTCACCCGCCAACTCACCGTCGTGGACCCCGCCAAGCTGGCCGCACAACAAGCGGCCGCCGAGGCCGAGGCCCAGGAGGCACAGCCGAGCGAGGATGCGGCAGGTTCTGAGGGCGAAACGAACACCCAGGACGACCAGACCGGCGAGGCAGGCAGCGAAGGCAGCCAGGATACCGAGGGCAGCGTGGGCCAAGCGGACACCCAGGATGGACAGGCAGGCGTTGAGGGCACAAACGAAGAGGGAGCTGAGGATAGCCAGAACGGCGAGGGTGACGCGGGCGAGGCAGGCGACCAAGGCAGCGCGGGCGAGATAGGCTCCGGGGACGGCCAGGAAGCCGAAGACACCGACGCAAGCAGCACTGGTGCTGATGGTGAGACCGATCAAGGCGAAGCCGGAACGGCTGACGAGAGCACCCAGGACGGCACCGCCGCAGACGCCAGCAACGCCGAGGCAGCTGGCCCGGATGCCGCCACCCTGCCCGAGGGTACGGGCGATGCGCAGGGTACCGGTGACGTTGAGGCCATCACGACCACCAAGGACATCTCCCAGGGCCAGCTCACGCTTAGCTTCTCGTCGCTGACCTATACCGGCTCACCTATCCAGGCCACAGGCGCCACACTCACCGTCGGCGGCACGACACTCACTGAGGGCACCGACTACACCCTGAGCTATTCCGACAACGTAAAGGTCGGCACGGCAACCGCCACTGCAACCGGCATCGGGGCCTGTACCGGCTCGCTGAAGACGACGTTTGACATCGCACCGGCAGACATGAGTCTCACGAGCGTCACGATGCCGAACCTGCCCTACACCGGGCAGGCAATGTCTCCTCAGCCCAAGTCCGTCACTTACGAGGTCGACGGCGTCACCACTGAGCTTGTCGTGGGCGTGGATTACCAGGTCGTAGGCTTCACCAACAACACGAACATCGGCGACGCCACAATCGTGCTGCAAGGCATGGGCAACTTCACGGGCACGCTGATTGCCAACTGGAAAATCGTGCAGCAGGGCACGGGGGACGCAGGCACCACGCTGACCATTCCCCAGACGGCCGACCCCACCGACCTCGCAGGCATGGCCGCCTTCGGAATCGCAGGATCGTTGTTCTTGACTGCAGCGGGTGCGCTGTTCGCCCGCATGCGCCGCGATGCGGCGAGGGTCGGGAGGTAAGCGCGTGAACCCGACCGAGCATTATCCCCTTCTCTTTCTTGTTGCGCTGCTTGCGACGCTCCTGGCAACCCCTCTGGCCAAGTGCATTGCCCAGCACCTGGGTGCTATCGACAAGCCCGACGAGAGGCGCATCAACAAGGTCCCGATCCCCCGTATGGGCGGCATCGGCATCGCCCTGGGACTTGTGGTTGCCGTGGCGGTGCAAGTGGCGGGGACCAAGCTGCTTGGGTGGCCCACCGTCTTCGTCCCGCATATGCAGCTGCAGGGCGTCGACTACAAGCTGCTGACCGTTGCCGTCGTCATTGTTTTCCTCACGGGTGCCATCGACGACGTGCGCAACCTCAAGCCCCGCCAAAAGCTGCTGGGACAGATTCTCGCTGCATGCGTAGCCGCTGCCTCTGGCCTGGTCATCGGCAATGTCGCCAACCCCCTCACAACCGAGCTCATTCCCATCGGCTGGCTCGCCTATCCCATCACGGTTGTCTACCTTGTGGCCTTCACCAACATCATCAACCTTATCGACGGACTCGATGGCCTTGCAGCCGGCATCACAGCCATTTCCTGCGCTGCAATGTTCTACCTGTCCTATGAGGCCCATCAGATTGACGCCGCCGTGCTCGCTTGCATCCTTGCTGGCTGCTGCCTGGGCTTTTTGCGCTACAACTTCAACCCGGCATCGATCTTCATGGGTGACTGCGGCTCGAACATGCTGGGCTTTTTGCTCGGCGTCATCGCGCTGCTGGGCGTCAACCGCGTCGCGGCGGCCACGACCCTCATTGTGCCGCTCGTCATCGCCGGCGTGCCCATCATCGACACGTTTGCCGCCATCGTGCGCCGTCGTCGCGGCCATACGGCCATTTCGCAGGCCGACACCGGCCACATCCAACACAGGCTTATCAAACAGGGCTTCGACCAGAAGCAGGCCGCAATCATGATCTACGGGTGGTCGATCCTGTTGGCGGCAGGCGCCATCGTCATGACAAAGGTCGCGCTCCCCTTGCGTTTCGTCGTGTTCATCCTGCTTGTAAGCGTCTCGGCTGTCTTCATTAGGAAGCTGCACCTCTTTAAGCCCGTGCTGCTGCACCGTTACAACCCCAAAACGCATACCGATGAGATCGTAAGCGCCGAACAGGTAGAAGAGGAAAGCGCGAGCAAGTAGATTGACAAGCGGGCAAGTCGCACGCTCCACCATACACACGACGCCCCATGTGCACGAGATGCAACATGGGGCGTTTTTGTATGCACCGGTAGCGCAGTCGTCTGCATGTACCAGCACCACACTCATCGTCTGAGGGTGCGGCCCGTTCAACGACAGACGATGGCGCAGAGGTCACTCGCGCCTGCTAAGACTGTTTGCAGGGGTTTGCGTCCCAACAAAACGCCCCTAAGCCTTGCGTCTGGCATACGTGACTACACAGGGAATGGCCACGCATGCAGGGGCCGGACGCTCATGCAGGCACTCCTCCGCATGCAAAAGGGGCCGCCCTCCTTTCGGAAGACGACCCCTTCATGATTCAAGAAAACCTTGAACGCAAGAAAACTTAGGCGTTCTGGGCCAGAGCGGCGCGAGCCTCAGCAACGGCGTTCTTGGCAATGGTGCACAGATCGGCGAAGGAGGCAGCGTCCTCGATAGCCATCTGGGAAAGGACCTTGCGGTCGAGCTCGATGCCGGCCAGCTTCAGGCCGTGCATGAACTGGGAGTAGCTGATGCCATTGATGCGGCAACCAGCGTTGATACGGGCGATCCAGAGCTTGCGGATCTCGCGCTTCTTCGTGCGACGATCGCGGTACTGGTACATCAGGGAGTGACGTACCTGCTCCTTAGCCTTACGGTAGCAGCGCGAACGGGCACCGAAGTAGCCCTTGGCCATTTTAAGAGTGCGACGACGCTTCTTCTTAGCATTGAGAGAACGCTTAATGCGAGCCATAGTTAGTCACTCCTTGTGACGAGGGAACGATAAGGAAAGAATCGGCCTTAGTGATCGAGAACCGACTTGACGTACTTGCACTTCTCGGTCTTGTCCAGAGCGACCTGGCCGCGCAGCTGACGCTTACGCTTGGCGGTCTTCTTGGTCAGGATGTGGCGCTTGTTGCGCTGCACGTGCATGAGCTTGCCGGTGCCAGTCTTACGGAAGCGCTTGGCGACCGTCTTGTCGGTCTTCATCTTAGGCATTGAAGTTCTCCTTATATTCTCGTACCCGGACACGGCGCGTCCAGGTTGGTACCAATGGGAATTACTGCTCCTGCTCGGCGGGCTTTGCAGCAGGCTTGGTGCTGGGGCGAAGGGGTGCCACCATCATGTGCATGTTGCGGCCCTCAAGCTTCGGGGGAACCTCCACCGTGCACACGTCCTTCAGGTCCTCAGCAAGCTTCTCGAGCATGTTGAGGCCGATCTCGGGGTGAGCCATCTCACGACCGCGGAACATGATCGTGATCTTGACCTTGGCACCGCCTGCAAGGAAGCGCTCGACGTGGCGCTTCTTGGTCTCGTAGTCGCCCGTGTCGATCTTCGGGCGGAACTTCATCTCTTTGACGTCAACCTTGGCCTGGTTCTTACGGGCGGCCTTGGCCTTGATCTCCTGCTCGTACTTGTACTTGCCGTAGTTCATGACACGGCACACAGGCGGTTCAGAGTTGGGGGAAATCTCGACAAGGTCGAGGCCCTGGTCATCTGCCACGCGCTGGGCATCGCGAATAGCAAAGATACCGAGCTGACTTCCGTCAACGCCGATCAAACGGCACGTCGCACAACGGATCTCTTCGTTGATGCGAGGCTCATCGGACTTAGCTATGCGAAACACCTCCTTCGAATCCCGCAGTGCGGGAGGACTGAACAAAAAAATCCCGGGTGCCTTCTGGAAGACGCCCGGGAGAATACGATAGCAACAACCGAAATGGCTGAGAGTATCATGTTCAACCAGACAGCAACCTTTACGGCGCCGCAAGGTGGGGCTCATTGCCCGCTTGCAACTTTGTCAGGGACGACAAAGCCTGGTGCATATTACGCGCCTTCTTGCATCAGTGCAAGGGTGCTCGCTCAAACGCATCGCATCTCGACAAACTACCCACATGGGCACCGCGTGAGGCACCCGTGTTGGCACCGATGGAGCGACCAGGAAGTCGCACGCCACCCGGACGACCTCCCGTAAGGGGGCCACACGTTAGCGCCGGTGGAGTGGCGGGGCAACCCTTACTTGCCAGGCACCCATTGGGCAGCGGGGCTTGCGGCAAAATCGGCCTCAGCCTGGGCATCAAGCTGCTCCAAGGTCTCAAAGATCGGCTTGCTCGTAACGGGCGAGAGCTCGGCACCCTCAAAGCCCAGCGTCGCAAAGTAGTCGGCCGGGGTCTCGGCACGGCGAATGAGCTTGTGGGAGCCGTCCTCGCACAGGAGGACCTCCGCCGAGCGAAGCTTGCCGTTGTAGTTGTAGCCCATGGCATGACCGTGAGCGCCGGCGGTGTGGATGAAGAGGTAGTCGCCCATGTCGATCTTGGGAAGCTCACGGTCAACGGCGAACTTGTCGCAGTTCTCGCACAGGCCACCTACCACGTCGTAGACATGGTCGCAGGGTGCGTCCTCCTTGCCAAGCACGCTCACATGGTGATAAGCGCCGTAGATGGCAGGACGCATGAGGTTGGCAGCGCAGGCATCCACGCCGATATATTCCTTGTAGATATGCTTCTCATGGATGGCCTGAGTGATGAGGGCGCCGAAGGGCGCGAGCATGAAACGGCCCATCTCGGTGAGGATGGCAACATCGCCCATGCCGGCAGGCACAAGAATGCGATCGTAGGCCTCATGGACGCCCTC
>USJP01000074.1 GCA_900555105.1 uncultured Coriobacteriaceae bacterium
CCTTGCTTGCTGCGCCTGTTTGTCTACCTGCGGTAAACTCCGCGTTTTGGAGTGCCTTGTATCGAGTCCCACACGGGGGCGGCAGGACGAATCGGCCTTGTTGCCCCCGTTTTTTCTTTTGAGGGTTACAATTTAACATACATTCCAGCGATTGAGATGTATGTTAAATCATCAAAGCCCCAGTTGGCGTGTTTTTCGAAATTCTGAAATGTATGTTAATTGAGCTGCATGGCACGGAGAAGGTTACTCGTGAGCCCACCGGCCCACCTGCCTCGCTCGCCGGCCCTACCTGCTCGCCCTGCTGTCCAGCTCCGCTTGCATGCGGTCGAGGTCGGCGCGTTGGAAGAGGTCGATGACCTCCTGCTGGCTGTGGACGTCGAGCTTCTGGAAGATGTGGTGGCTGTGCGTGTTCACTGTGCCAGCGGAGATGGAGAGCTCCTCCTGGATGCGCGTGGAGTTGCGGCCTGCTGCTATGAGGCGGAACACGTCGACTTCACGGCGCGTGAGGCTGTAGTAGTCGCCGATGATGGCGCACTTGCGCTGGAAGGGAACCTTTTGCGGCGCTTGGCCGGCCGGGGACTCCGTGCGCTGCCTATGCGCGCACTTTGCGGAGGCCCCAGACGGCGACTGCGACCCGTTGTCCGACAATGCCCCTTCGCCGATGGCCCCAGCCGACACCTCGTCCGTCTCCTCGCCGAGGTTCTGCCCAAAGACGGCGATATCGGTGCTGGTAAGGACATAGGTTCGCAAGAAGGTAATGCTGATGACCGCCACCGCCGCCACGGCCGAGAAAAGCTGCGGCCCTACCCCGAGGCTCAAAAGCATGTTTGCGATGAGGGAGCCTGCAATGACGCCCGTGAGCAGTACAAGGGCGCGGCCGAAGCCGAACACCTGCACCGAGGTGAACTGAAAGCGACTGGCCACCTCGCTGAGGATGACCCACATGAGGATTTCGAACAACGTGTAGCCCGCAGAGACCACGGAGAAGGACAGCGCAATGTTGGGGCTGGAGAGGGGCATCAGGGCAAACCCCACAATGCAGACGAAGACGGTCGGCTTGTAGAGCGTCTCAATGGTGACCTCGCGAGCCGCTGCCGTGCTTCCAAGCAGGACGAGTGCGGCCACAAGGGGAACGGCGGAGTTGAGCATTTGGAACGTCTTGCCCAGGGCGGCGGTCTCCGAGCCGAGATACAGACCGTGCGTGATGCCGGTCAGGATGCCGAGCACTGCGGCACAGGTGGCAAGCTTGAGCAGCATTTTCGCTGAGATGCGTTCGCCAAGATTCAAGCGCACCTCGCAGTCTTCCTCGCCGGGGCGCGGCACACGGTGAAGCGCCATCACGCAGATAAACGGCAGTGCCACCTCCACTGCGACAGCCGCCTCAAGCGGCAGGCTCATGATGCCGAGCGTCAACGCGGCACATCCTACCGTTGCCCATAGAATGCCCATTGTGCACGAGCGTACGTCAATGCCGACAAAGCGCCTTCCTATCGAGAGGAACACAAGCGCCGAACCTGTGCCTGTAAGCGCTGCGCTGCCCCACAGGGCTACCGGGGCAATGATCTGTCCGCTTGTCAGATATGGGAAGAGTGGTATGAAGCCGGCTCCACACAGCATCGCGCCCATATAGTCAAACGCCGGGTGCTCTCCTGTTATCATCACAGGACGATGGAGCAGCGCGAAGACGACGAGGGACACGGCAAGCGCCAAGATAGACGTGCGGTATACCTCGCCTGCCGTACCCGCCATTGATTCTGGAGCATAGCGCTGAAAGAGCACCACGCTGAAGAAGGCGGTGGTGATCCATGTTCGATTGAGCATATAGGCCAGGGTGCGCCACATGTTTGAGCGGCGCGTCCTGTCACTCTTTGGCAATGATTCAGTGACCTTCTGGTCCATTGTTCCCCCGAACTTGTGACCGTCTCCTTGGGCTCAATGATACGCCTTTGCCTGCTGCAAAAATCATAAGCGACATATGAGATATGGCGCTAGCTGGGCGATTTCATAAGAGCGGCTCGATGTGCCAGGCTGGGCACGAGCGTTAGCGTGTTTGGGGCCGCAGGGAAGTGCGGCGCCCGTCAGTATCCAAGCATGGAGAAGGAGGGAAACATGCAAGAAAGCGTGAGCCGCCGGAGCTTCTTGAAGATTGCCGCTGCGACCGGTGTCATCGCGGGCCTCGGCATGACCGCGGGGTCGGCTCTTGCCGAGACAGACTACACGGTGCTCGACAGCACCGACACCACGCGCAAGGTCCGCACGGTGTGCCGTGGTTGCGGCAAGATGGAGTGCGGTGTGTGGGTGACCGTGGAGAACGGTCGTGCGGTAAAGATCGAGGGCGACGAGAGCGCCGGCCACACCCTGGGCAGCTGCTGCAACAAGTCGGTTTCCTCGATGCAGGCCTGCTATCACCCCGATCGCCTGCGCTATCCCATGAAGCGCACGAACCCCAAGGGCGAGGACCCCGGCTGGGTGCGCATTTCTTGGGACGAGGCCATCGACACCATCTATGAGGGCATCGAGGCCGTCCGCGCCAAGTACGGCTCGGAAGCTCTGTTCGACATGGCCGGCACCGGCCGTATGTACTGCAACCAGGGCACTTTCGGTGCATGGTTCCATTCGCCCAACAGCTTCGGCGCCTATCAGGTATGCAAGGGCCCGCGTCACTTTGCCTCGGCTCTGACCTCCGACTGGAACTTCAGCTGGTCGGCAACGGTCGACCGTCCTCCGGTGTTCACCATCTGGGCGTCTGGTCCCGAGTGCTCCAACTACGATGAGGCCGGCCGCTCCGTTGTCGATGAGGCGCTCAACGCTCCCACGTTCATCTCCGTTGACCCCCGTACCACAAACCTGGGCAAGGAGTCCGACATCCACCTGGCGCTCAAGGGCGGCACCGACACGCCGCTGGCTCTTTCCATGTGCGACGTCGTTATCAAGAACGACCTGGTCGACTGGCAGTTCGTGAAGCGCTGGACCAACGCGTGCGTCCTGGTCGTCGAGGACAAGGAGCCCAACGGCCCCGAGCTTCCCCACATCTGGCACGGCCCCACAAACATCAAGACCACGCTTCTCACGCAGGCTGACCTTGAGGAAGACGGCAGCTCCTACAAGTACATGGTGTGGGACCAGGCCAGCGAGTCTCTCAAGTGGTTCAACGCTAGCGCCGACCGTCGCCTCGCCGACCCCGAGTGGGATCCCGTCACCGACGAGGAATGCAACATGTGGGAGGGCGAGAAGCCGTGGAAGCGCTATGACGGCGACGGCCCCCAGGACGAGTGGTCGCGCAGGAACTTCGAGGGCACTGAGGCCGACACCGTGAAGTCCGAGTTCTCCCAGGGCTTCGTGCCGAACCTTGACGACTTTGAGTCCATCGACCCCGCAGTCTACGGCGAGTTCGAGGTGACGTTCAAGGACGGCTCCACCCACACCGCCATCCCCGTGTGGCAGAAGTTTGCCGAGCGCTGCGACGAGTACGCACCCGAGATCGCCGAGGGCATCACGGGTGTTCCCGCTGCCGATATCGAGAAGGCTGCCCTGATCTATGCCACGCGCGTCGACGAGCGCTGGGGCAACGGCGGCATCATGTATCAGCTCGGCGTTGAGCATCACGGCAACGGCGTGCAGAACTGCCGCGCCATCGAGATCCTGACCGCCATCACTGGCAACACCGACACCCCTGGCGGCCAGCGCGGTTCCACTAAGCTCGACATGAACTATATGGGCAACTTCGGCCTGGCACCCTACGACCCCAACGCCGATCGTTCCTGCGACGGCAGCAAGCGCCTCGGTGCCGACACGCACCCGCTGCTCAACTGGTGGGGCATGTGGGCCAACTCCAACTCGATCGCCGAGGCCGGTGCCACCGGCAAGCCCTATCCGCTCAAGGGTGCTATGTGCGGTGCAGGCGACTTCATGAGCATGGCCAACTCCACGCTCATGTGGGATTGTCTGAAGCAGCTCGACTTCTTCTTCGACATCGACCTGTGGCATCACCCCACCAGCGAGCTGGCCGACATCATCCTGCCTGCCCGTCACTGGCTCGAGGTGCCGCTGCCCCGTCAGTCCCAGGGTGCTTCCGGTGCCCTCGGTGCCTGCGTGCCCGTGGTCGAGCCTCTCGCCGAGTCTCAGTACGACCCCACCATCGCTGAGATGCTGTACCAGCGCGCCGGCATCCAGTGGGGTTGGGACGCCGATAACCCCTATCCCACCATGGAGGAGCAGCTCGACTACGTCGTGCGCGAGGTCGCTCCCTCTTGGCAGGACTTTGTCCAGCAGTTCCAGGACAATGGCTGGTGGGACGTCAAGAAGATCCATCCCGACGACTGGGGCACCTACCGTCGCTTCATGACCGGCTTCCTCAAGAAGGACTACACCCAGGTTCCTTCGGCCCAGACTGTCGTCCCCGGCTTCAACACGCCTACGCAGAAGCAGGAGATCTGGTCCACCATCATGGAGACGGCGCACGGCGCAGCCGCGGCTCTGCCCGACTACGAGCCCAACCCCGACACCAAGGCCATGAACCCCGAGCTCTGGGAGGAGTACCCCATCGAGTGCCTCACCGGCCGCCGCATCCCAGTGTACTTCCACTCCGAGCATCGCCAGCTTCCCTGGTGCCGCGAGGTTTGGCCTGTGCCCAAGATGGAGATCAACCCCGAGGACGCCGCTGAGCTCGGCATCGAGCAGGGCGACTGGTGCTGGATTGAGAACCCGCACGGCAAGATCCGCCAGACGGCCGACATCTTCCCCGGCGTCAAGAAGGGCACCATCAACTGTGAGCACTCCTGGTGGTACCCCGAGCTGTCCGCGCCTGAGCACGGTTGGCGCCTCTCCGCGGTGAACCAGCTTGTGAACAACGACATCTCCGACCCGTACTGCGGCTCCTCGGTGGTCCGCGGCTACCCGGTCAAGGTGTACAAGGCCACGGCTGAGAACTCGCCGTTCGACAACCCCGTGCCCTGCGACGACGACGGCACGCCCATCATCACCGATGCGACCGACCCGCGCCTGAAGGCTTGGGCTCCCGTGTACGAAGGAAGGGATGAGTAATGGCACGCCTTACCATGGCGATCGACCTGAACCGCTGCATGAACTGCAAGGCCTGCAACGCCGCCTGCAAGGAGCAGAACGACGTGGGCATCGGTTACTTCTGGACGTGGGTGGACCGCAAGCAGTCCGACAAGCTTGAGGAAGACAATGGCGCTCCCAGCCACGACTTCTATTACCTGCCCATGCAGTGCCAGCACTGTTACAATCCCGAGTGCGTCACGGTGTGTCCCACCGGCGCCTCGGTCAAGGCGGACAACGGCACCGTGCAGATCGACCGCGATCAGTGCATCGGCTGCCAGGCCTGCGTCTCCGCATGCCCCTACGGTGTGCGCTACCTCAACGTCGAGAAGAACGTCGTTGAGAAGTGCAACCTGTGCGCCGAACGCATTGAGGAGGGCGAGCTGCCCCAGTGCGTGCTCAACTGCGTGGGCATGGCCAAGTGGTACGGCGACCTTGACGAGGGCATCGAGAACTTCGACGGCCCGCTGGGCAAGAAGCTTGGCGAGTACGTGCAGCCCTACGAGGAGGCTGACATCCATCATCTGACCGACTCTGGCAACGGTCCGTCGTTCGTCTACATCCTGCGCAACCATACCTGGCAGGACTAGCGTTTCCCGGTAAGTAAATGAGTGGGGAGGGGTTGCTGCAAGGCGCCCCTCCCTGCCGACAGCGTGCTGCGGTGGACTCGCCTGTCCACCCCGAACTGCGGGCGAGCCCATCGCAGCACACAGCGAGAGAGATTGAAGGGGAGAGATGACCATGGATGAGGAAAAGGCGCCCGAGGCGGGCAAGGAGCCGATCGAGCGCTCGTATCAACCGGCGACGCAGGACTCAAACGCCCTGCTCAATGACGCGCCGGTAACTGAGGGTGCGAGCGCCGAGGAGCGTACGGAAGCCCTCTTTACGCGCCTGCATAGCTCGCGCCGCTTCTTGAACGGCATTCTTGAGTTCTGCCGCGAGGAGCGCACGGAAAGCGAGGTCACTGACGAGGTCGCGCGCATGAGGGCGCTGGAGTTCTGCATCTACGGGGCGGACGTGCTTTGCGCTCATCTCGTCGAGGCCGGCGCGCTTGAGCGCATCGAGCCCAAGCAGGACGACGTGCGTGTGGTGGAGATCGACGGCGTGCAGTACCTGGAACCTGCCGGTCGAGGCGATGAGCCTGTGGCTGGTAGTGAGGAGGGCGCTGGGGCTGCTGCGCCGGTGCGCCTGAAGACCTCGCAGGTTGGTCTTGCCGCCCTTGACCGCGAGCAAGACATGGGCCGCTTCCAGGAGATTCTCGACGAGGATGCGGGCCTGGACAACATTTATCGCATGCTTTTGGATTGCTGCGCCAACGAGGGCGGCGCCAGCGCCAAAGAGCTTGGCGACGCGGTGGACGACCAGCCCGAGCTGCAGGAACCGCGCCTGTACGCGTCGTATTTCTACGAAAAGATGGCCGAGCGCGACCTTATCGAGTGGACGGGCAAGGCGTGGGGCATCACCGAGCTTGGCAAGCGTGCCGTGCAGTATCTGGACAGCAGGGCGTAGGGGTCACTCTGACGCAATGACTTCAGTATATCGCACGCGCAGCCGCGGCATATAAACCGCCTGCGGTGCGGGCGAATGACCTGTATGGGAACGGCTCGTGCGTGAGTCGCGAATAAATTTGGGGGAGAGTTATGGCTGAGGAAAAGACCGGAACTGCGTGCGCCGTCGAGGATTGCACCGAGCAGGCAGGGACTATCGCAGACGATTGTGGCTGTGGCGCGAGTGCGGATTCTGCCGTTGCCGGCATTGATGCCAGCGAAGCTGGGGCTGCCAGCATGACCAGTGAGGAGCGCGAGGACCTTGCCCGCGCCCACGAGCAGCGCGCTTGGATGTATGGCCTGCTGTCGCGCCTGTATCGCGTGGAGGTCGACCCGGTTTTTCTCGATCAGCTGCGCGCCATGAGGTTCCCTGCTTCTACGGGCAACGATGCTATGGACGAGGGCTATCGTCTGCTGGCGGGTTACCTGGGTCGTGCAGATGCCGGCACGCTCACCGAGCTTGCGGTGGACTACGTGCGCGCCTTTATCGGCCACGGTATCGACGGCCATGCCGCCGCCTACCCCTTCGAGAGTGTTTACACGAGTGCGAAACGCCTGATGATGCAGGGTGCCCGCGA
>USJP01000075.1 GCA_900555105.1 uncultured Coriobacteriaceae bacterium
GTGCATGCGCCCATGGCGAAGGGCAGCAGGAACGTCGCGGTCATGGGTCCGGAGGCAACGCCGCCGGAGTCAAACGCGATAGAGGTGAAGATGGCTGGCGTGCGGAAGCTAAAGAGGATGGCTGCCAGGTAGCCCGGCACGAGCACCGCCATCACGGGGATGTGGAAGCACACACGCAGCATCGCCAGGCCGCTTGCCAGGGCCACGCCGATGGCCAGGCACCTGCCCATGGAGGTGTGGCGCACGGCGCCGTCGGTCACGTCTTCCACCTGCTTGTTGAGTACGTGCACAGCGGGCTCGGCGGCCACGATGAAGTAGCCCACGAGCGCCGCCACGCCCACGAGCACCCACCAGGGGCACTCGGCCGCCAGGACCTCGCCCAGGTAGTGGCCGGCGGGCATGAAGCCAACGTTGGCGCCGAGAAGGAACAGCACCAGGCCCACGTAGGTAATCGCGACGCCGCGCAGCACGCCGCGCAGCTCGGCCTTGTCCATGCGCAGCGACACAGCCTGCGCCACAAAGAAGATCGCCATGATGGGCAGAAGACCCAGTGCGACTTCCTCGAGGTAGAGCGGCAGATCGACCATGAAGAGCTCGAAGGCCTCCTGGGAGGTCTGGATCTCGGGGATGGCGAAGGGGGTGTACGCCAGGTCGGAGGTGTCAAAAAGCAGTCCAAGCACCATGACCGCCAAGATCGGGCCCACGCTGCAGATGGCCACCACGCCGAAGGCGTCCTCGTCCTTGCCGGTGAGCGCTGCCAGGCCCGCGCCCATCGCGATGATGAACGGCACGGTGATGGGGCCGGTGGTGACGCCGCCCGAGTCGAACGCCACGGCGAGGAACTCTGCCGGCACGAAGCACGCCAGCAAGAACACCAAGCCGTAGAGTCCCACGATGAAGTAGCGCAGCGCGATGCCGAACTTCATGCGCAGGAAGGCCACCATGAGGAACACGCCCACGCCGGCCGCCACGGTGATGATGAGCGTCATGTCGGGCACGGCGGGCACCTGGCGGGCGAGCACCTGCAGGTCGGGCTCGGCCACGGTCACCGCGATGCCGATGGCAAGGCACACGCCCATGATGAGGAACGTCTTGTTTGACTGGGAGAGCTTCTGTCCGATGGCTTGGCCGATGGGCATCATGGCGACGTCAGCGCCGAGGGTAAAGAGGCCCGTGCCTGCTATGAGAAGCGCCGCACCCAGGATGAAGAGGAGCAACGTGCCGATGGGCATGGGTGCGATTGTGAATGACAAGATAAGTACGATTGCCGTGATAGGCAGAACGGCCGCGAGTGATTCGCGTAGCTTGGATTTGAATGCGTGTCTCAATAGGCTCACCGCTTTCTTGGGCTCGGAAGGAAACGCTCGCGGGTCGCAAAGCGCGGTTTTACCGGTGATACCCAATTGTGTCAGCTTTATGCAGACAGGGTGAAGAAAAACAAAAAAGCCCGAGCGCATTCCGATGAGGGGATGCACTCGGGCTTTGAGAGGGACGTACCAGCCCGCTACTTCGCCGCCTTCGCCTCGCCGGCGCCGGCCTCCTTCTTCACGCCGCCGTGCTTCTTTGCCCAGTCCATGAGGGCGTCCTTCTTCCAGATGCCCAGCAGCGCGAACACGATGACCACCGCGAAGATGCCGATGATGAGCGGCCAGTTGGCGTTGGACACCGAGGAGCCGATGAGCGTGGAGGCAATCATGCCCGGCAGGCGACCCACGGTGGAGAGCACGAGGAAGTTGGTCATGCTGACGGGCGTGAGCGGCACGATGTAGGTGAGCAGGTCTTTGGGCAGGCCCGGGATGAGGAACAGGATGAACACGAGCGTCTCGAGCTTGGAGGAGTCCTGCAGGAAGTCGTACTTGCTGAGCTGTTCCTCGCCAAAGAATTTGATCACGAAGTCGCGGCCCAGGCGGCGAATGAGGGCGAAGATGACGGCCGAGGCCAGCACGCAGCCCGTAAGGCACAGCGCCAGGCCGCCCCACGTACCGTACATCACGCCTGCCATGACCTGCACAAACTCACCGGGGATGAACGCGATGACGATCTGCAGCATCTGGATGAGCAGCATGATGCCCACACCGAGGATGCCCAGGCTGTTGACCCATTCCTCAAGCTGCGCCTGTGTGACGGGGTCGCTCAGCATGTCGATGACGGGCGAGCAGAGCTTGGCGATGAGCCACACTACGCCGATGATCGCGAAGAAGACCACGGCGAAAAGGGCAATCCTGCCCGGCTTGGACATCTTGGAGAAATCAGGCGTTTTCATGCGGCGGGCAGCCTCTCACTGGTAGCGGATCGTTCGGGTCATTTTATAGCAACACGGGCACCTTATACCCAGCGGTTAGGCCCTCTTCGGGGTCAAAAGGCCGATGACTACCAAAATGAGAGCCACGGGCACAAGAATGGGCAGCAGGTAGCCCACGTGGAAGAAGAAGGCGAACATGAGCGCGATGGGCATGAGCAGCACGCCTATGAGCTTGAAGACGCCCTTGGCGATGCCTCCGATCATGCCGAATGTAAACGTGATGACGCCCGCACCAATGGCGAGCGCGATGCCCCCGAGGCAGAAGAGCATGCAGACAAACATGGCGCAGATCATTGTGACCTCTCCTTTGCTGGCGGCGGTGTCGTTTGGGCGCCTGCGTGGCGCACGGCACGGCCTGTGACGTATGCGCCCAGGTATACCCAAGCAAGATGAATCTCGGGTGTACCGTAGATTACATTTGTGCAAGGCGGAGGGGTTTGTTGCAAAAACGACACGTCCTCACGAGGGTTTCGGGCGTTGGCGCGAGGGGCGCACGGCCCTAAGCCGGTGCTTTCCGGCTAGGCGTATTAATAGGTGGGCTTCATGTAAGGATCCGTGCGCAACCTGGAGGCTCACTGAATGCGAGGGTAGCATAATACGGCATACAAATATATCTTGATGTTTGCCAGGGCAGCACCCGGAGTGTGTCTTGGCGGCTCAAGGGGTTGAATACGTCTTTCTCTACGAAGTGGCGAAGCCCTACGCGGGTGCCCACGGGCGCTAGCGTGGCTTCTTTTCCATTTCGTATGGCCCGAAAGGAGCCTGGCATGTCCCACTGGTATGCCATTCAGGTGACCTCCGGCAAGGAGGAATCGACCTGCCGCCTCATGCGTCGCCTGGTGCCTTCGGCGGTGCTCGAGGAGGTCTTTACCCCCAGGTACGAGACGCAGAAGAAGTACCAAGGCGAATGGCGCATGTGCCAGAGCATCCTGTTTCCGGGCTATGTGGTGGCGGTCACGCCAGACGTTGACGAGCTGCGCGCGAGGCTGCGCGGCGTGCCGGAGTTTACGAGGGTTCTCGCCATGGGAGAGACGTACCTGCCCCTTGACGAGCACGACCGTGCATGGATCGAGGCACTCACCCGCAAGGGCGCGCGCACCGTTGAGATGTCCACGGCCGTGATGGAAGGCGATCACGTGGTGGTGACCGGCGGGCCCCTCATGGGCCACGAAGGATGGATTTGTACGGTCAACCGCCAAAAGAGTCTCGCCTTCCTCGAGATCGAGATGTTCGGACGAAAACTCAAAACAAAGGTGGGCCTGGCGATTTTGAGCAGGCAGGTGAGCGAAGGAGCATTGTGCAAACAAGAGGGTTGAAATCAGGCAAGCATTCGTGCCGCCTCTGTTGTGGTCAGCGGACGCGTTTGAGACTGATGTAGCGAAAAGGAAACGGCAAATGACTGACTTCTTTGATATCGCGCTCTTGCTTTTTTGCTGCGCTCTCATTGCAACTCTGCTGACTGTCCCCCTGGCATCCAAGATTGCTTGGAAAGTGGGGGCTGTGGATTATCCCAGTAGGCGTAGGGTCAACACCAAGCCGACTCCGCGCATGGGTGGCATCGCTGTCATGCTTGGCCTTGTTGTTGCCTTTGTTGCCTGGGCCCTGTTTTCGCAGGCTCTTGGTTGGGCGCCGTCGATACGTTCTTGAAGATCGATGACATTAGCCTCTGGGGCGTCGTCATTGCCATCGTGGGCATGTTTGCTGTGGGCATCATTGACGATGCAGTTCAGCTTACGGCTTTGAACAAGTTCTTTTGGCAGATTGTGGCCGCATCCGTTGCTACGGCTTCAGGGGTTGTCATTGGAGACATCGTCAACCCGATTACGGGCGACCTTTTGAGCCTTGGGGTTTTCGCATACCCACTCACGGTGCTGTTCCTTGTTTCGTTCGCCAACATTATCAACCTAATCGACGGCGTCGACGGATTGGCCTCTGGCATTACGGCCATCTGTGGCGTTGCGCTATTCGCAATCTCTGTTTCGGTGGGGCACGTTGCTGCTGCTGTGCTTGCGGCCGCTCTGGTCGGTGCAACGATTGGATTCCTGCGTTGGAATTTCAACCCGGCAAAGATCTTCCTGGGTGACTCGGGCTCTCTTCTTTTGGGTTTCAGTTTGGGTGTGATTGCCCTTTTGCTTAATGCCGGGCAGACGAGCCTGACCATGCTTTGCGTTCCCATAATCATGGTTGGCGTGCCGATTCTGGATACGTTTGCCGCGATTGTGCGCCGCACGCGTGTCGGCGTTAGTATTGGTACGCCTGATAAAGGCCATATCCACCATCGCCTGCTTAGCCGCGGTTTTGGCCAGAAAACGCTCGTTATCATTATCTATGCCTTCACGGTTCTACTGTGTCTCTTTGCCTTTGTTATTACCCAGGTTCCCTTGGTTTGGAAGGTGATAATTGCCATCGGCCTTGCAGCTATGGCAATTCTTGCTGGTATTTACCTGCGTATGTTTGTGCCCGTGGTAAGGAAGAGGTTTGACCCCGAGACGGGCGAAAATGAAGTTGTGCCCATTGATGAGATTGATGAGGCTGAGGACTACTCGAAAGAAGAGATTGCGTCTGTTCTTTTGGGTGGAGTTGGTAAGGCCCCTGTTGCCAATGGCCCGGCATTTAGGACTGATAGGCCGTTGCGCATTCTTGCCGTAAGCCAGCACTACTGGCCTGAGCCGTTTGCAATATCTGATGTTTGCGAGGGCTTGGTCGCGATGGGCCACAGTGTCACGATGCTGACTGGCACTCCGAATTATCCCGATGGCGATATATATCCTGGCTACGAGGGTGGCAAAAAAGCTGCCCAGGAGCGTAACGGCGTTCATATTAAGCGAGTGAAGATTGTTCCTCGTGGTCGCGAAATCTGGCAGCGCGTTATTAATTACTACAGCTTCAGCATCAATGCGACCCGTGAGGCGCGAAAGCTTCCCGGCGATTACGATGTGGTTCTTTCTTTCCAGACCTCGCCGGTTATGATGGGCAGGCCGGCGCTGGCTTATGGCAAGAAGAACAACGTTCCTGTGCTGCTTTGGTGCCAGGACTTGTGGCCCGAGAGTCTGACGGTAGGAAACATCAAGCGGGGTTCCCTCATCTATAAGATGTATGCTCGCGTTTCCAGGGCTATCTATTCCGGTGCCGATTGTCTGGCTGTGACTTCAAGGTCTTTCAGCGACTACTTTAAAACCCAGCTCCATATGGATAAGAAGACTGTGTATCTGCCTCAGTATGCAGAAGACATCTTCAGTGATGAGGCATCGCTGCGTGAGGAGTACGATCCCACGAAGATCAACCTTACGTTTGCGGGCAACGTTGGCATTGCCCAGGCAGTTAATACATTTGTTGAAGCGGGCCATTATCTTGCGGGCGACGACCGATTTGTGCTTCATGTTGTAGGCTCCGGCTCGGAGCTCGAAACATTGAAGAAGTACAAAGAGGAAATCGGGGCCGATTGCGTGGTATTCCACGGGCGCCATCCCCTTGCGGAGATGCCCTCTTTCTACAACTCTTCCGACGCAATGGTTGCAACATTCCAGCACAACTCGATATTGGGTTACACGCTGCCGAGAAAAGTGACTTCTTACATGGCTGCAGGACGGCCGATTCTCGGAACCGTTGTTGGAGAGGCCCGTCACATTATTGAAGAGGCTGGCTGCGGCCTGTGTTGCGATGCTGAGGACCCCGTGGGACTTGCCGAAATCTGCAAGAAGTTCGCGGATATGTCGCCGGAAGAGCGCGCGGCCATGGGTGCGAATGGTCGTCGCTATTACGAAGAGCATTTTGCAAAAGACAGCTTCTATACCATTTTGGAAACCGAGCTTCAGAAGCTAAAGGGAGCAAAGCATGGCAACTAATATGAATGCGTTCGCGGGCAAAACTCTGATGATTACTGGCGGCACGGGCAGTTTTGGCTCTACCGTGCTGAAGCATTTCTTGAATTCAGATATTGGCGAAATCAGGATCTTCTCCCGCGACGAGAAGAAGCAAGACGACATGCGCCATAGGCTTCAGGCAAACATGCCGGAGATGGCTGGCAGGGTTCGCTTTTATATCGGCGACGTTCGTAACCTGCAAAGCGTGCAGGATGCCATGCATGGCGTCGACTACATCTTCCACGCCGCCGCCCTCAAGCAGGTGCCCTCCTGCGAGTTCTTCCCCATGGAGGCCGTGCGCACCAACGTCATCGGCACGGACAACGTCCTGCACGCCGCCATCGACGAGGGCGTGGACCGCGTCGTGTGCCTGTCCACCGACAAGGCGGCATACCCCATCAACGCCATGGGCAAGTCCAAGGCCATGATGGAGTCCATCATCTACGCCAACGCCCGAAACGGCGCCGGCCGCACCACCATCTGCTGCACCCGCTACGGCAACGTCATGTGCTCGCGCGGCTCGGTGATCCCGCTCTTCATCGACCGCATTCGCAAGGGCCTTCCCCTTACGGTGACCGATCCTAACATGACTCGCTTCCTTATGAACCTTGACGAGGCGGTTGACCTGGTTTGCTTTGCATTCGAACATGCTAATCCTGGCGACCTGTTCGTGCAGAAGGCCCCTGCCTCAACTATCGCCGATCTGGCAGAAGCCGTGCAGGAAGTTTTCGGGCATGTGGGCACCCAGATCATCGGTACCCGTCACGGCGAAAAGCTCTATGAGACCCTTATGACCCGCGAGGAGCGCTTGAGGTCTGAGGACATGGGCAATTACTTCCGTGTGCATGCTGACACTCGCGACCTCAATTACGACAAGTTCGTTGTTCAAGGCCAGGTAAAGACTCAAGCTGATGAGCCTTACACCTCCCACAACACCGAGCGCCTCGACGTCGCCGGCACGGTCGCCAAGATCAAGACCGCCGAGTACGTGCAGCTGGCCCTTCAGGGC
>USJP01000076.1 GCA_900555105.1 uncultured Coriobacteriaceae bacterium
CACACCAGGGCCGCCCTGCTCTCCATGCCGCAGCCCCTCTGGGGGTATTGGGAACAGCGAGGTGCTATGTCAACGGTGGTCTAACACAGAGTTCCAAAAACGCAGGCTCTTCAGGGCGCTATAGTTTTCCTAACATAACCGCCAAGGGGGCACAGGATGGAAAACGAAAGATTCAAGGCGTGCAGGAGCGGCTCTCCTAAGGAGGCTCAGCCCGAGGATACATGCGCACCAACCGACCCCCTGCATAAGCAAGAGCCTGCAACGGGCAGCCCCATTCGCGACCCAAACAGGCTCACCGTGGGCGCCATGGCGCAGCTCAATTGCGTGTCGGCACGCACCCTGCGCATCTATGATGAAAAAGGCCTGCTTGTGCCCGCATGCCGCGATGACGAGACGGGATATCGCTACTACACGCTCGCACAGTGCGAAACGCTCGACACCATTCAGTTACTCCAGCGCCTTGGCTTTGCCCTCGACGAAATCAAAGACGTGATCGCCAATCGCGATGTGCCCGGCCTCTTCGATCGGCTTTGCGCCAAGGAGGAAGGTCTCGACCGACAGCTCGGCGAGCTCAAGCGCCTCAAGTACCTGCTGCGGCGTCTTAAGGACCGCTGCATGACCGCGCAGTCCGACATCGAGTGCGGTGTTTGCCGCGTCGAGGCATTGCCCCAGCGCCGCGCCATCGTCTACGACCTGCCTGAAACGTATTGGGTCCATGAGGGCAAAGGCAGCTCAGCCGAGCAGCTCTTACTTTGGCAAATGGCAATCTGCCAGGTAAAACGCGAGCTTATCGACTCGGGCGTGTCGCCCAGCTACTTCGGCAACGTCGCCTGCCACGTAAAGCGCGACGCCCTGCAGCCGGGCCCCATCGACTACACAAGCGCGCTCATCTTCATCGACAACCGCGACATCGACGTCTCTGTGCCCACCATCACCATCCCCGCAAGCCTGTACATGACCATGTACTGCGCTGACCGGAGCTGCGACGAGGGCGAACTCGCGGAAACGCGCTGCCTGCACACCTTGCTTGACCACATCGCCGAGGCCGGATACGAAATCACGGGCGACTACGTGGGCGAGGTGGTGCTCGACAGCGAGCTCTTCTCCTTCTCCGGTCGCGACGAGCTCATAAAGCTCCAGATACCCGTGCGCAAGCGAGCGTAAGCGAAGATCCGACAACAAAGTCGGGGCATGGCAGCATGGCGCCACTTCGCGTCTGCACAACCGCAAGATACGCCCCGCTTCGCCTCCACGCAAACAGAAGAGGCGCGCCACCTCCCAGCGGAGAAGTGGCACGCCCCTTGTTCTTCAACCCTTACTCGTCCACGCCTTCAGCCGCGCGGCGCTCGCCTCACCTACGCCGTCACGCTCGCGGTCACACCGATGTTGGGCGTGTTGGCGGCATCGGCAGCACCGGGAGCCGCAGGCGGGGTGGCCTCATGGGTAAAGTCGATGGCCACAATGTCGCGGGCAAAGTACTTGGCCGAGGTGGAGCCCAGCCACAGCTGGCAGGTACCGCCCATGGAGTTCTCCAGCGGCTCGCCGTTCACGCCGAACACCACGAGGGTGTAGCGCTGCTTAACGTAAGACAGGGGCAGCGACACCTTGTAGCCGTCGGTCGTGGTGAACGTAACGGTGTTCGCATCAGCGGCAACGCCCGCCTGGTTCATGATGTCCACAAACTTCACGCCTGTGACCTGGGCGTTTGCAGCAGCGCGCATGTCGGCACCGTTGCCGGCGCAGGCGCAGCCCATCTGCACGGTCAGCGCCGAATCGTCAGCAAGCTCGTCGAGCGTGGCGGTAAAGGCGTTGTCCACGTCGCCACCCACCGTGAGGGTCCACTCGTCAAGTGGCTTGGAGGCAAGGTCAGTGCCAGCCTGCGTGCCGCACAGGTACTTGTCCGCGCCCTGGAAATCGCGCTTGATCTGGGCGTTGGGCGTCACCGTGGACTGGTCGAACCCGAACGTGCCCTCAACCGTGCTGAGTTGCACCTGGTTGGACACGGTCGCAGCCTGCACCTCCTGGGTGGCAGCTGCGGCTTCGGGGGCCTGCAGGGCGGCATCGGTAGCTGCCAGCACCATGAGAGGTGCAGCGCCTGCGGCAAGAAGGGCAGCAGTTCCCGTCAGCGCGATGCCGGCAACGGTAGTCTTCGAGGCCTTCATGGTTACTTCTCCTCCTTGGCGCTCTGCTCTGCGGTGTTTGCAGCATCAGCGGTGGCACCCTCATCGGTTGCCTCAGCGGTCATCTCGCCGCCGTCAGCCGCCAGGTTTTCTGCCAGATAGGGCTCAGTGGCGGGGTCGAGGTCATACTCGTTGAGACCGTTCTCAAGCTGCTCGTCCCACTCAGGATGCGCGGCGTTAGCCTCGGCGTTTGCCTCAGCGGCAGACTCATAGCTCACGCCGTTCTCCTCGGCCACGGCGTCATCGGCGATGTCGTAGCTAGGATAGGTGGGCAGGGGTGCGCCGGCGGCGTCAGCGTCGGCCTTAATCTGGTCGGCGTTGTGGGAGACGAGCATGAGCTCGACCGGTTCCTCGGAAACGCGGCCGTTGTCGCAGATAGTACGCACGCGCACGACATATGCGGTGTCCTCCTGCGGAGTGAACGTGTAGTACCAGTTCACGACCTTCTGCGGATCGACGTCGTCGAAGTCATACTCCGTCCAGCTTGCGCCGCCGTCAAGCGACACCTGGATGCCCTTGACCGTCCAGTCGTAGCCGTGCGACCAACCTTCGATGGTGTAAGGCTGGCCGGTCTCGATGACCGTGCCCTCCTTGACATTGAGGAAGCCCACCTGCGGCTTGTTGTAGAAGCTGTTGGAGGCGTGACGCTCGTTGCCGTCCTGCGTCCACTCGTCGCTCTGCTGGTGCCAACCGTTCTGGTTGGGCAGCCACGGGTCGGAGCTGTCGGCGAACACGAAGTCAGAGACCGACTTCCAGCTGTTGCCTGCGCTCTCAAACGAGCACCAGCACCACACCGGGTAACCGTCTTCCCAGTTGATGAGATGGCCGTTGATCTTGTACACGATGTAAATGTCGTCGATATGCTGGCTAAAGACGTCGCGCGTGAGGTCCTCGTGCGAACCGTCGGCCGCCATGATCTGCAGTGACTTGGCCTCGTCAGTGTAGCCGCCGGCCTGCTTCAGAATCCACGACAGCGGGATGGCGTCAATGTCGTAGTTGCCGAAGAAGGAACCGCCCATCGGGTTCATCGTGCACACCATGGCCTTGGTGACGTGCTCGTTCTCAGCGTTCTCGATAAGGTCGGACAGCGTGTAGGTGACTTCCTGGCCCACGCAACCGCCCACGGTGATGGTCCAGTTGGCAAAGAGGTCCTTGTCGAGCGGGGTGCCCTCTTCCTGGTAGTGATAGCGGTCGTGATCCCAATAGTAGCCCGGGCCGCGCCAGTTGTAATCCCACGTGCTGTCCCAAGACGACTTGTCCTGATCCCACACGACCTCGGCATCGACGTCGCTCTGGTCGGACACGGCCGTCACGCCGCCGAACATATCGTGCTTCACCACGTCGTAGAGGCCCATGTAGGTCGTGTCGTTGGTGGACAGGGTGTCCTCGGTGTTGGAGTCATAGGCAAAGTGGCAGCTCCAGCAGTTGCCGCCCATGGAGGTGAACGCCTCACCGTTCTTCACCTGGTGAATCTGGTGCATGAGGTCGCCGAACGAGTACTGCTGCGTGATGTAACCGGGCTGCCAGGTGTGGCAGTCGATGCACATCTGCACAGTGTACTGCATGGGGGCGCAGCGCGTGATGTCCTGATGGTCGAAATCAGGCATGGTGCTCACGAGTTCGGCCAGGTCGTCATGGCAGGAGTTGCAGCCGCGGTTCTCACCGTTGAGATAGGTGAGGTTATAGGACGGCATGAAGTCGTTCACCTTGTAGGTGTCGTAGCCAATGTCCTCGGGCACGCGCTGAGTCTGGGTACCGTCCTCGTCCACGTAGACCGTGGGGGTGTTGTCGGCAATGTACTGCTCGCTCGTATAGGGCACCGACTGAGGGTCGGAACCAGCGTTTGCCGCAGACTGGGCAGGTTCGGGCTGGTCAGCCGCGTACTTGGTGCCAGAGGCAAACGTGTTGTCGTTGGTTGCCGTGCCCTCGAACTTGTCGGCATCGGCATCGAACAGAGCCTGTACCGCAGGGCTGTACTGACCTTCAGATGCCTGCTCGGTGCTGGCGTCCGCACTTTCCTCGGCCTGCGAGAACACAGGTACCGCAACCAGAGCCAAACCCAGACCCGCCGTGCACACCAATGCGGATGCAACCGTCGCGAACCTGCGACTGGAAACAACGTTTCGTGCCATGAGTCTCCCCTTTCCGTCTTGCCCTCTGCTGCGGCGCATCGGGTCAAACCCATGCGCCGAGCCTTCGTAGCGTCCCTTGCAACGCGTACGGTGCTGTTCTAAGCCTTGACGCAACGGCAAGCTCAAGGGGTCTGATTAAATTTTTTGAATAATTTTTCAGGATAGGGAGGGGCCGATAGAGCATGATCAATACGAACCTGACCTACCCCGTCGAAAGACAAATCCGGGGCCCAGGCAGGCCCCGGATGTTGTGGTGTCGTACTTTGATGAGCAGGCAGATCGACTAACTCTGCGACACGGGCGTCAGCAACGAGAAGTCCAAGGGCGCAACATCGGCACGCCAGAAGAAATACTGGGTCTCGCCTGCATCGTCCACATGAGCGAGCTCGATTGCCTCATAGCCAGTGTAATCCCACACACCGCCGGCATTGTAGAGAAGCGACTCGTCCCATCCCAGGTAGACGAGGAGCTTCTTCATCATCGCTGCGTAGCCGCCGCCTCCACAGCACAGCACCACGGGTCCGTCCTGCGGAAAGAGGTCCTGCAAGATGAGCAGCGACTGCTCGTAGCAAGGAGTTGCCGAGACGATCTCGCCAGCCTCGTCCCATTCAACGTCAAAAAGATGTTCGCCCTCGTAGGCACCTGAAACCGGCAGCTCCTGAAGGGTGCCCACGTACGGGTAAGGCACAACCTTGAACCCGGCAATGGCAAACGAGAGCACCGAATCACCGCCGATGGCAGAGTAGTCGGCCGGATCCTTGAGTAGGCGCATGTCACGATAGGCCACGCCGGGGATGTCCAGGTAGTCGTCAATGGTATCCATGTTGACGTTGAGGTCTACACCGAAGTCGCTGTCGGGATCGGGTTCGGCTAGGGGGAGCTGTCCCGCCTGGGCCTGTCCGTCTGAATCGGCCGCCTGATCATCGGCGTCGTCGTCCTCGGTCTGGGCTTCTGCGGCATCGGCCGCCTCATGCGCATCATCTGCCTGGCCCTGCGCCCATGCGGGCATCGCTGCCGCAAGACCCAGTGCGATGCCAGCTGTGCCCAATGCCAGCGTATCCTGGACAAACTCCTTGCGCTCAACCATGCTCATATCACTCACCTCTTGACGATGAAACCCCAGGCCTCAAGCTCCTCGAGCTGCTCTTCGGTGCGCTCGTCGGTATAGCTTGCCGTGGTGGCCGCGTCCATAATCATGGGCAGCTCCGGGAAGAAGTTGTACACGATGATGGCGTTGTGCAGCACGCGACATGTGGTGGACACGCCGGCAAACTCGACACTTTCAATCTGAATGCCCTGCTCACGGTAGCCTTCGATGACACGGACAAGACCCGGTGCGCCATAGGTGCCCGTCATCACGAGCGTGGCGTTGTCGGGATTGAGCAAGTCGCGAACCTTGCCATAGAGCTGCCAGCCTTCGGTTGCCGGGTCGCAGTGCGGCGGATTGACCGTGGCCTCGCGCGTGGCGGCGTACTCGTCGGCCGGGTGGGTGTCCATCGTGTAGATGATGAAGTCACCCCGATCGCGATACTCCTGGATCTTCGCGCAGATGGCGTCTTCCACGGCCACAGCAGGCTCGATGCGACCGAACACGCCTCCGTCAACGAAATCTACCTGGTAGTCCACCACAACAAGCACGCGTTTCGGGTTGGCCGCGCGCTCATCGGCATAGGTCACCTGCGGCACCGCATAGGCGCTTACGTGTCCGTCGGCACTCGAGATGTACTCGATGTCCTCCGCCACGCCCGAGTAGGGGTTGTAGTCGCCTTCGTCCTCGGCTGAGCCACCGAGGTCGTTTGCCTCATCGGCACGGGCCGCATGCGGCACGCTCGCTGCAAAACCGCCTGCCACCGCCGCCCCAAGGGCAACCGCCCCCATACCCAAAGCCTGCGCTCTCGTAACCCCACCATCTTGCGATGTATCAATCATGAGACCTCCTCAGTATGCCCACGCATCACTGCGATAGGCACATTGTGCCTATTTGCTGGCATGTGTACACGCACGCCCACCTACGGTCGCATCCTTCACCTGCGCGCAATTACCTGCCGCTCGCCCGTCAACCTCACCTTTGACTCGTTGCGGTCCGCTTTCGTTCGACCTTCGTTCTGATGTATATGCCTATGCACATATACATATAGGCATATCATCACATCCAATCAGACAAAGGCCCGGTTTTCCTCTTTCACGCGTCAACAGGGCATTCGCCCCTAACAACCCAGGAACTGGTCCTCAAGCGTGGGGTATCCAGCATCCGCCCAAGCCTTCACGCCACCGTCGAGCACCTTGACAAGCTCCTCGTCGTACCCATTGGCAATCAGCGTGAACCAGGTCTCGGCCAAGCGGTTGCTGTTTTTAAGCGCAACAAGAATGACCTCTTTGTCCTGGGGAATCTCGCTCATACGAATCTCAATCTGTCTGCCAGCAGGAATGTTGCGCGAACCTTCAATGAGCTGGTTTTGAAAGTCGCGGTGGCTGCGAATGTCGATGACGCACACCTCGCGGCTCTTAAGCTTTCCTGCGTCAAAGAGCTCGTAGAGGTCATCGACCGAGATGAGCGCGTCTTCGGGGATCTCCTTGAACTTGCGCGCCTTGTTGGACTTCGTGCTTGTGTTGTCCGCGGATGAGCCGGTAGAGGCGCCCTTCGACGAAGCCCCCGAGTCCCCGGTTGTCGAGCCGGACTTCGTTGAAGTGTCACCGGCGGCCGCGTCGCCTGCTTGCGCGTTGCCAGTCGCAGCCTTGCCTGTGGCACCTGTGGCGCCCTGGGCAGAGGCAGCCTTTGTCCCCTTGCCGGAACCCTGCGTCTGCGAAGTCGCAGCTGCCTCGGAGCCACCCG